>CAJPST010000065.1 GCA_905373425.1 uncultured Mesocricetibacter sp. | reverse complement strand
AGAATGGGGAATGTTATGAAGTTTAGCCACCTCACGGATACCTAAATCCTGCTCGGTGACAGGTTTGATAATTTCTAAACGAAATTGATAAGAGTAAGACATAGTCTGCACCTCAAATTAGGTGTCCAAGTTTTGGGGTGCAGATCAAAGTGCGGTCAGTTTTCTAGCCATTTTTTAACTCACCGCATTCGGCAAGGTAATTTTTACTTCGGTACCACCTTCCGGGCGGTTGCTAATGTTGAGTTTGGCGTTGAGTTGTTGACACCGCTCTTGCATAATGTTCAGTCCGTAATGGCCGTCCGGTTCTTCTAAGGTCGGGATGCCGATGCCGTTATCGCGTACCAGTAGTTCATTTTCTCCGTCTTCGTTGATGTGCGCGATAACCTCTATTAAGCTTCCTTTTGAATGTTTAATCGCGTTTAATACGGCTTCGCGTATAATTTGTAGTGCGTGAACCAATTGTTGCGGATTAAAAGTTTGTGAAGGCAAGGTGCAAGAAACGGACATTGGAATATCCGTTTGGTTACGTAACGAATCGATGACTTGTTCTAGTGCCACGGTTAAATTTGCTTCTTGCACGGTTAAGCGGAATGTCGCCAACAGCTCACGTAATTGGATATATCCGTCGCTTAATGCGCGTTCAAAGTCTTTGATAATATTGAGACTGGCTTGTTTCGCTTGTTGATCTTCTTTATTTAAATTGTATTTTAACAACGTGAGTTGAATTTGCAGAAAGGAGAGCACCTGCGCCAAAGAGTCGTGCAATTCCCGAGCAATGATTGATCTCTCTTCCATTAATAAAAGCTGCTGTTGTTGGCGCTGCATACGGTTAAAATATAATGTGCGGCCCAATAGCTGAGCGATATTTTCCATCGAACGAGGATCGGGACAAGGCAAACCTGCCTGCCAGCGTAATAATCCGAGCTTGTTATCATCTACACTTATTTCCGTTTGTTGCCAACTTAAAGAATCACTTACTGTGCCAAGGTGAATGTTCCAATGTTCCGCGCCGTGAATAATGAGCTCCAAGGCGCGAAGATGTTCGCTCGACATGACATGTTGCATCACTTGGCTTAATTTGTTTCTGTCAATATCGGTTTCGTTCAATTGCTGCGAACAGTGGTAAAGCATAGCCAAAGTGCGGTTAGTTTGATTAAGTTTTTGAGTTTTTTCGTTAATTTTTCCTTCTAAGTTGCTATAAACCCGACGCAGTTCACTCGACATTTGGGTAAATACCTTGGCAAGATGGCCCAGTTCGTCATTTTTCTGAATATCCAACGGGATATGATTGAAATGTCCCATCTGCACCTGCATCCCTGCTTGCGCCAGTTGATGTAAAGGGTTCACCACTTGCTTTTTAGTGTACCAAATGACATAGGAAACCATAGTCACAATCAGTAGCAAGGAAATTAAAATAACCATTACCGCAACGGTCAATTTTTGTTCAGAGATCCGTTGCAAGGTGTACACAAAACGGTCTAATTGATTGACGTAACTTGCAATTTCATTGCGATAGGACGCTTGGTCGTTTTGTAAAACATAATTTTCAAACTGTTTCCAGCGCTGAATTAATTCACGGTAAGATTGCTTAACGTTATCCGGTGCAAACAATTGATCTTTTAAATCCATTAATACGTAGGAATGTAAACTTAAGCGGTATTGACGCAACGCGGTTTCTACATTTTGCGGTTCATACTCCATCATATACAACAAACGATAACTTTGCATACGCAGAGAACCGGACACGTTAATTAATTCTGCATCGGATTTATTGCTTTCTATAATCACCAAACTAAGTGAAGTGATCGTTCCTGCAAAAATAATAATAAGGAACAAATAATGCGCAATTCGCGTTGAAACGGAGCGTGTGATATTCAAGAGATGATTCCTTTTTCTTGATAAAATTTAGCCGATGTACTCAAAATAATTGACAAACTTAATCATTAAATTTGATCAAGTTCAATAAAATTACAGTTAATTTAACAAATACCCAGTTAGGGTGATTAAAAATCTTTCTACCAGTGCTGATAATACTCGAGCTAGAATAAGCTTAAATTTTTTAAGGCAATTTGTTATGGCAAGTAATGACCTATCCCGTCGCCGTTTTTTGCGTGGCGGATTTTTAGCCTCATTACAATCACAACAAATTAAGCAACAAGGTCCTCGGGCTATTCGACCGCCTTGGGCTGTTAATGAATCTGATTTTACCACAGCTTGTACCCGTTGCGGTGATTGTATTCAGGTTTGTGAAACGCAAATTTTAATTAAAGGCGAAGGCGGTTTTCCTGAAGTCAGTTTTGCTCGGGGTGAATGTACTTTTTGTCAACAATGTGTTGATGTTTGTCGGCAACCGATATTCCGTTCTACTGAAGAAATACCTTGGTCACATAAAGTTGAAATTCTGGATGGCTGTTTAACCAAACGGCAGGTGGAATGCCGTAGTTGTGGTGACAGCTGCGAAATGCGTGCGATTCGGTTTATTCCGACCTTCGGTAAAGTCGCGCAAATTGCCTTAAATACGGATAATTGTAACGGTTGTGGGGCTTGTATTCAAAGCTGTCCGGTTTCCGCTATCGTTGTCATTTATCCTGAGGATGAAGAATGAAAGAGCAACAGACAGATATTGAAAATGCATCGGAATGGCACGTATGCAGTTTGATTTTGCAATGTAATCCTAAAAAAATTGCACAAATTCAAACCGCACTTTTAGCCGTTCCCTATACCGAAATTCCGGTAATGGATGCAGAAAAAGGCAAATTAGTGGTCGTTATGCAATCGCATGATGAACATCAATTACTACGCGAAATGGAAGGTACGCGCAATATCGACGGCGTTATTGATGTAACCTTGGTTTATCACGAACAAGATGTGCCACCAAGAGATGCATCGGCTAAAGAAGTGTCGGTAAAAGCAGTTTAGCCGAATCGCATTTGCTAAAAGTGCGGTCGGAAATCAGAGAGTTTTAATAAAGCGGTCATTTACAGAGATGTTCCTGCAAAAACCGTAAAATAGTTTATAAATTAAAGAATAGTGGGGGGAAACGCTATGCAATTAAGTCGTCGTGACTTTATGAAAACAAATGCTGCCGTGGCAGCTGCGTCAGTCGCAGGAATGTCCATTCCGATTAAAAATGTGCAGGCTGCCGATGACAGTGATATCCGTTGGGATAAAGCACCTTGTCGTTATTGCGGTACAGGTTGTAGCGTGTTAGTTGGTACTCGAGACGGTCGGGTTGTGGCAACTCAAGGTGACCCAGATGCAGAAGTAAATCGTGGTTTAAATTGTATCAAAGGTTATTTCCTTTCTAAAATCATGTACGGTGCTGACCGTGTACAAACTCCGTTATTACGTATGAAAGATGGTAAATTCCATAAAGAAGGTGACTTTACACCGGTTTCTTGGGATCAAGCTTTCACTATCATGGCGGAAAAAATCAAAGACATCTTGAAGAAAAAAGAACCAAATGCTGTAGGTATGTTCTCTTCCGGTCAAACAACAATCTTTGAAGGTTATGCCAAAGTAAAATTATGGAAGGCAGGTTTCCGCTCTAATACCATTGACCCGAATGCACGTCACTGTATGGCGTCGGCTGCAGTCGCTTTCCTGCGCACTTTCGGTATGGACGAACCGATGGGTTGCTATAACGATATAGAAAAAACTGACGCTTTTGTGCTGTGGGGTTCTAATATGGCTGAAATGCACCCGATTTTGTGGTCACGCATTTCCGATCGTCGTTTATCCAATAATAAAGTTAAGGTAGTGGTTTTATCTACATTTGAACACCGTTCGTTCGAATTAGCGGACACTCCGATTATCTTTAAACCACATTCCGATTTGGCAATTTTGAACTACATTGCCAACTACATTATCCAAAACGATAAAGTAAACTGGGATTTCGTTAATAAACACACTAAATTTAAACGCGGTGAAACCGATATCGGTTACGGATTACGCCCTGATCATCCATTGCAAAAAGCGGCGAAAAACGCTAAAACCGCCGGTAAAATGTATGACAGTGATTTTGAAGAATTCAAAAAAATCGTCGCACCTTATACATTAGATGAAGCTCACCGTATTTCCGGTGTGCCAAAAGAACAGCTTGAATTATTAGCGAAAATGTACGCTGATCCAGACCAGAAACTAGTTTCATTCTGGACGATGGGTTTCAACCAACACGTTCGTGGCGTGTGGGTAAACCACATGGTTTATAACGTTCACTTGCTTACCGGTAAAATTTCTCTTGAAGGTTGTGGTCCGTTCTCCTTAACCGGACAGCCGTCCGCTTGTGGTACAGCACGTGAAGTTGGTACTTTCGTTCACCGTTTGCCGGCAGATATGGTGGTTACCAATCCGAAGCATGTTGAAATTTGTGAAAAAGCTTGGAAGTTGCCTAAGGGTACTATTCCTACTGTTCCTGGATTCCATGCGGTTGCACAAAGCCGAGCTTTAAAAGATGGCAAGTTGAATTTCTTATGGCAAATGTGCACCAATAATATGCAAGGTGGTCCGAATATCAATGAAGAGGTTTTCCCGGGTTGGCGTAATCCTGAAAACTTTATTGTGGTTTCCGATCCGTATCCGTCCGCCTCAGCGGTTTCCGCTGATCTTATTTTACCGACTTCAATGTGGGTGGAAAAAGAAGGTGCCTACGGTAATGCAGAGCGTCGAACCCAACTTTGGCGTCAGCAAGTCAAAGGGCCGGGATTATCCCGTTCAGATACCTGGCAATTAGTAGAATTCTCCAAATATTTCAAAGTGGAAGATGTTTGGAGCGAAGAGTTGATCTCCCAAATGCCGGAATATCGTGGCAAAACCCTTTACGATGTTCTTTATCGCAATGGTGTAGTTGATAAATTCCAAGTGCCGACTGATGTCCCGGGATATATCAACGATGAGGCGGAACACTTCGGTTTCTATCTACAAAAAGGATTATTTGAGGAATATGCGCAATTCGGGCGTGGTCATGGACATGACTTGGCGGACTTCGATACTTATCATCAGGTACGTGGTTTGCGTTGGCCGGTTGTGGATGGCAAAGAAACCCTATGGCGTTATCGAGAAGGTTATGATCCGTATGTTAAACCGGGTGAAGGGGTATCTTTCTATGGTTATCCTGATAAAAGAGCGGTTATCCTCGGAGTGCCGTATGAACCACCTGCAGAAGCGCCGGATGAAGAATACGACTTATGGTTATGTACAGGCCGTGTACTAGAACACTGGCATACCGGAACAATGACCCGTCGTGTACCTGAATTACACCGTGCGTTCCCGAACAATCTTATTTGGATGCACCCAAATGATGCGAAAAAACGCGGTTTGCGTCATGGAGACAAAGTTAAAATAGTAACCCGCCGAGGTGAAATGATTTCGCACTTGGATACCCGTGGACGGAATAAATGCCCTGAAGGTTTAGTTTTCACGACGTTCTTTGATGCCGGTCAGTTAGCCAACAAATTAACGCTAGATGCAACCGATCCGATTTCGTTTGAGGCTGACTTCAAAAAATGTGCGGCTAAAGTGGTTAAAGCATAAGCGAATGATAAACCGCCATACATGATGTGGCGGAGTATTGTGCGTAGGCTAAAAAGTGCGGTCGGAATTGGAGTTATTTTGCCAATCCGAACGATGAAAATAGGGGGAACCTATGAAACTTGACCCAAACCGTCGTCAGTTTTTGAAAAACGCAACCAGAACAGCTGCCGGCGTATGTGGTGCGGGCATTATTTTGGGATTGCAACAACAACAAGCGAAAGCCAAAGAAGGCGTTGCCTTGCGTCCGCCGGGCGCATTACCGGAAAGCGATTTTTTGGCGGCTTGTTCCCGTTGTGGGCAATGCGTACAGGCTTGTCCTTACGATATGCTGTATCTGGCTTCTTTGCTTTCACCAATGGAAGCCGGTACGCCGTATTTTATTGCGCGTGATAAACCGTGTGAAATGTGTGTGGATATTCCATGTATGAATGCCTGCCCGACCGGTGCATTGAGCGAAGAGCTGAAAGATATTAACGATGCGCGGATGGGGTTGGCGGTATTGCTTGATCATGAAACCTGCTTGAACTGGCAGGGGTTGCGTTGTGATGTTTGTTATCGTGTTTGTCCGTTAATCGATAAAGCGATTACACTGGAAAAAGTAGATAACCAACGAACTAAGATCCATGCCATGTTGATTCCGACCGTGCATTCTGATGCTTGTACCGGGTGTGGAAAATGCGAACAAGCTTGTGTACTGGAAGAGGCAGCAATCAAGGTTTTACCAATGGATCTCGCGAAAGGCTTACTCGGCAGACATTATCGTTTGGGCTGGCAGGAAAAACAAAATGCGGGTAAATCATTAATCGAAGCGCAGCACCCTGATGGCTTGCGTCCTGCGATGGAAGCGCGTATGCCGGAAGGTCGTCACGAACCGGTATACCAGCATATGCAAGTACAGCCTGATGTGAAAGTAGCGACACCAAATCGTGCGACACAGGATTATGTGCCGAGTTCGACCACCGTGCCGGAACCGACGCATTTCCCGAATTTGGATTTACCACAGTCGCAACCTGTGCCGAGCAACAAATAGGGGGATAGGAAATGGCAGCTGCAAATTCTCCGAAAGATGCGGGTATTGAAGCCCGCCAAAAACTGGGTTGGTGGCATGCGTATCGTTTTTTGATTCTGCGTCGCCTGACTCAATTAAGTATTATCTTGATGTTTTTAAGTGGCCCGCTTTGGAACACATGGATTTTGAAAGGTAATTATAGCGGTAGTCTATTATTCGATAGCATACCAATGACCGATCCGCTGATGACAGCCGAAATGCTTTCTGCCGGCTATATGCCCGAATGGACAACTATTTTAGGCGCATTAATTTTGGTGGTGCTTTATGCCGTAGTAGCAAGTAAAGCCTTCTGCAGTTGGGTTTGCCCACTGAATATCGTCACGGATAGTGCAGCTTGGTTAAGACGCAAATTGGGTATCCGCCAATCGGCAAAATTATCACGTAATTTGCGCTACGGAATTCTAGTTATGATTTTAGTCGGTAGTGCGATTAGTGGCACATTGCTGTGGGAATGGATCAACCCGGTTGCTGCATTGGGACGTGTGTTTGTGTATGGGCTGGGAGCAACCCTTTGGCTGATATTGGTCGTGTTTTTATTCGATTTATTAATTGTTGAACACGGTTGGTGTGGACATATTTGTCCTATCGGCGCAACTTACGCATTAATTGGTGCGAAAAGCCTGTTGAAAGTGAAGGTGATCGATCGCGCTCGTTGTGACCGTTGCATGGATTGTTATAATGTTTGTCCTGAACCGCAGGTGTTACGCCTACCATTACATGGCGATGCAGAAGACAGCCAAATCATTTTATCTAAAGATTGCATTACTTGCGGACGTTGTATTGATGTTTGTGCAGAAAATGTCTTTAAATTTGGTACCCGTTTTGAAGGTAGTATTGAAGTGAGAAATGTGTAAAGGACGGTCTAGTAAGCTAAAAAGTGCGGTCTGTTTTACGGCAGAAATTTAAAACGGTATATTTAATGGCGAATATGCCGCTATTTTGAAATGTATTAACAAATTGATTTAACTTAAGAATTTATTACGGAGTGAACCTAAAATGAGAAAATATCTCACCCTTTTTCTGACCGCACTTGCCGGTCTTGCCGTGGTGCAAAGCGCGTCTGCGGAAAAATTTGCTGACTCAATTGATCAAGTACCGGAAAGTGTTAAACCGGGATTCCATAATATGCAAAAGAATGTCGGTAGTAATATTCCGGTAACTTTTATTCATCAGCCGCCGTTAGTACCGCACAGCATTCGTACATTGCAAGTAACCAAAAATGTGAACCACTGTTTAGGATGTCATGCTCCTGAAGTTTCCCCGACTACCGGCGCGCCACGTGTGCCTGAATCGCATTTCTTGGATCGTGACGGCAAGCGTACAGAAGGAACTTCGCCACGTCGTTATTTCTGCTTACAGTGCCACGTGCAGCAGGCAGAAGTGGATCCGATTATTCAAAATAAATTTGATTCAATTCGTCAAAGTCAGGGCAAATAAGGAGAAGTAAAATGATTAAATTAATTAAAACCTTTTGGAAATGGTTCCGTAGCCCGAGTAAAATGGCGGTAGGTACCTTAATTTTATTATCGGCGCTTGGTGGTATTTTATTTTGGGGTGGGTTTAACCAAGGGTTGGCATATACCAACACTGAAGAGTTCTGTTCCGATTGCCATATGAATGACGTTGTGCCGGAATATCGTGCTTCCGTCCACTATTCCAATCGTTCCGGGGTGAAGGCAATTTGTTCTGATTGTCATGTGCCACACGAATTCTTCCCTAAATGGAAACGTAAAATTATTGCGGCGCGTGAGGTGTATTCTCATATTATGGGACATGTGGATACCAAAGAGAAATTTGAAGCGCAGCGCTTAAAAATGGCGGAAAGCGAGTGGGCTCGCTTGAAAGCCAATAACTCTCAAGAGTGTCGTAACTGCCATAACTTTGATGATATGGATTTCACCCAGCAAAAAAATGTTGCTCAAGAAATGCACGCGATGGCACAAGAACAGGGTAAAACATGTATCGATTGCCACAAAGGGATCGCACATAATCTTCCGCATATGGAAAAAGTCCAAAAAAGCTTTATTCCTGAAGATATGCTGAAAAAATAGTAATGACCTATTTATAAAAGGATTAAAAAATTGACCGCACTTTTTCTGTCGCGGTCTTTTTTTATAGTGGATTTTCGCCTAAACTATACTCATCATTTTTATATTGAATTAAAGTTACCTGATGCGTTTGTTTATTTTATCTCTTATTGCAGTGCTAGCGATGTTCCAATACGATTTTTGGTTCGGTAATAACGGTTATCTGGATTATCAGGAAACCTCCGCTGAAATCGAACGCCAAAAAATCGAGAATGCCAAACTATCTCAACGTAATCAAACGATTGCGGCGGAAATTAAAGATCTGAAGGAGGGGGTGGAAGCCATTCAAGAGCGTGCGCGCTTGCAATATGAATTGGTAAAACCGAATGAAACATTTTATCGCATTGTAAAAGAAAAAAATTGATGACTTCATTTTCACGCCAAATCGTTGCCGTTGTGCCGGCTGCCGGAGTCGGCAGTCGTATGCAACAGGATAAACCGAAGCAATATCTCACCATTAATGGAAAAACCATTTTAGAACATACTGTCAGCATATTGCTTGAGTATGCGCCAATCAATCGGATTATTTTAGCAGTCGCAGAAAATGATCCTTATATTAACCGGTTGGCATTCATTCACCACCCTAAAATCAGCTTAGTTTGTGGCGGTGCTACACGTGCGGAGAGCGTATTGAATGGGCTCAAAAACATTCAGCAGGAAAACACATGGGCATTGGTGCATGATGCTGCTCGCCCCTGCCTGGCCCATGAGGATTTAGATAAATTACTGCAAATTCAAGATGATAATGGTGCTATCTTGGCTATTCCCGCGACCGATACGATTAAGCGGGCGGACGCTCACCAACAGATTCAACATACGGAAGACCGTAGTCAGCTATGGTTGGCGCAGACACCACAGTTTTTCCGCGCTGATTTATTGTGTAATGCTTTGCAGCAAGCCTTTGCGCAAGGTTTTACGGTAACGGATGAGGCCTCAGCAATGGAACTTGCCGGATTTCGACCGTACTTAGTGGCGGGACATAGTGATAATATTAAGGTCACCCGTCCTGAAGATTTGGCATTGGCAGAATTTTATTTAAGCAGGAAAACGAAATGATACGAATCGGTCACGGTTTTGATGTACACGCTTTCGGTGAAGCGCGTCCGCTGATTATCGGCGGTGTAGAAGTGCCTTATCACACCGGATTTATTGCTCATTCCGACGGTGATGTTGCTTTGCACGCACTAACTGATGCTCTGCTCGGTGCGATGGCGTTGGGAGACATAGGAAAATTGTTCCCTGATACCGATATGCAATATAAAAATGCTGACAGCCGCGGTTTATTGCGTGAGACATATCGTCGGGTCCAAGAGAAAGGCTATGGCATTGGTAATGTGGATATAACGATTATCGCACAGGCTCCGAAAATGCGTCCATATATTGATAAAATGCGTACAGTGATTGCACAGGATTTGAATTGCAACATCGAACAAGTTAATGTGAAAGCCACTACCACAGAGAAGCTCGGTTTTACCGGGCGTGGTGAAGGTATTGCCACGGAAGCGGTGGCCTTACTGGTAAAAACACAATGTTAGAACTTGCTTACTTAAAAACAGCGCCAAAACAGACCGCACTTTTAAAAGCTGAATGTGCCGATTTTGTGGTTAAAGAAAATTTGGGTTACTCCATGGCGGGCGAAGGTGAATTTGTTGCCGTGCGAGTGCGTAAAACCGATGCTAATACCCTGTTTGTCGGTGAAAAATTAGCACAGTTTGCCGGGATTTCTGCGCGTAATATGAGCTATGCCGGGCTGAAAGATCGTCGTGCCGTAACCGAACAATGGTTCAGTTTGCAGATGCCGGGGAAAACGACTCCGGATTTTGGTGATTTTCAACCGGAAGGAATAGAAATTCTAGAAGTTACGCGACATAATCGTAAAATCCGAACCGGTAGCTTGGATGGTAACTATTTTGACATTTTATTGCGTAATGCGATGGAAACCGACGATCTCAAAGTGCGGTTAGAAAATTTGTCAAAATTTGGTTTTCCTAATTATTTTACTGAGCAACGTTTCGGTAGGGATGGTCATAATCTGACACAGGCTCTGTGCTGGGCGAAAGGTGAGATTCAGGTGAAAGATCGTAAAAAACGCAGTTTTTACCTCTCCGCCGCCCGTAGTGAAGTGTTTAATTTGGTGGTTTCCGAGCGTCTCAAGCAGGGCGTTGCAAACCGAGTATTACCCAATGACATTGTGCAACTAAGCGGCTCGCACAGCTGGTTTGTTGCGGATGAAAAAGAAGATCTAAATGTGTTGCAACTTCGTTTGGAACAAGGTGATTTACAACTTACCGCGCCACTCATCGGCGAAACGGCACAGCCGGCATGCAGTTTAGAAAACGACATCGTGCAACAACATCAAGATATCGTCAATCTCATGAAACAAGAACGTCTCAAGCCCACTCGCCGCCCGCTACTCATGAAGCCAAAAGATTTCAATTGGCAATTTGAAGAGGCTGGTTTGCGTCTGAAATTTTATTTACCTGCCGGTAGCTATGCCACGGCCTTGGTGCGGGAATTAGTGAACATCGAGGAAATGTAACGGCTTCAAAGTGCGGTTAGATTTTCAGTTGTTTGGCATAGATGAACACAAAAAAGTAATAAGAACAGCCCTGATTTAAACAAAAAGAGATAAAACCTGAAT
>CAJPST010000064.1 GCA_905373425.1 uncultured Mesocricetibacter sp. | reverse complement strand
GCTTAGCAATGTAAATTTATCGGAAAAACTCGCTGTAATTGGGGATTTGGTTATCTTCGTAAAATTTTGTTTTTTTAATTGAGAGAAGACAATGAGATAGACAGTTTTTGTATTGTTCTGTTCGCCAACAAGTGTCGGAATATAAAAAAATGTTATTGAACTGATTAGCTACATTAAAGAAAACACCGATCGAAAAAATTCAATCGGTGTTTTTTGTTTTCTACTATTTACTGTTGGTTGAATTAAAAATACTACGAATGCCCTTTTGTATTCAAATATAGCACTGTGGCGGCAACGCGTGAATGAACGTTTAATTTACGCAGTAAATTACGAATATGCACTTTCACAGTTTCTTCCGAAATAAATAACTGCGCAGCAATTTGTTTATTTGATAAACCTTTGGCGATTAATTGCAATACATCCATTTCCCGATCGGTTAAAGCATGAATCGGATCTTGTGATGAAGAACGTTCCAGTAATAAGTCTTTAATCGAATCACTTAGAATTACTTCACCTTGGGCAATTTGTTTAATTTGACCGAGTAAAGTATCCGGCTCGGTATCTTTTAATAAGTAACCATCTGCACCGGCATCAATTAACGCGAAAATATCATTTTTGGCATCTGATACGGTTAAAATCACAATTCGGGCATCCACATCTTCATTACGTAAAGATTTTAATGTGTCTAATCCCGATAACCCTTTCATATTTAAGTCGAGAATAATTAAATCAGGCTGCGTTTTTAACGCCAACGCTATGCCTTCATTACCGCTTCCCGCATCACCAACAACCTCGAAATTCTTTTCTAATTCAATTAATTGTTTTATTCCGCGGCGCATTAATGGATGATCATCGATAATTAAAATTTTGATTTTATCAGTCATTTTCTTTCACCATATTCTTTACTAAGATACTCAGGTATTATAGAGCAAACTTTGCGATGACGCTACGCCATTATAGTTATTTTTACGATAGAAAGGGACTATTTTTACACCAACCTCTTGTGGTAATAGTTGGTAAAATTGCGGATAATTGAAATTACGTTGTACAATTTTATACGGATTATCACCATTGCCCGATGTGCTGTAAATATGATTAATTTCGCTGATTTTTTGTTCTTTCCCGCCTTCGCATTTACGGTAAATTTCCAAATGGTTGGCTTCATCTAAAATATACACATTAAAAGAACCATCATCATTGTCTTCAAAAAAGAACTGTAAAAAACCTTCGCTGGCAAAGGCATCAATTTCATAAGGATAATGTTTACGCGATTGCAACAGATTAGTGTTATTAAAGTGCGGTCGTTTTTCCGTGAGTTTTATATCAACGGAGTTGTCTAGAATTTTCTCTTCGGGCGTTAAGTGCTGGGGAATTTCCTGCATACTAATACCCCGCTCTTCAAAGAAAAATTTCCAGTTTTTACCGGCAACACGCAACACATTACCACTTTTCGATGATAAAAAACCGTCCGATTGCATACAAATGCATTTATCAACCAACGAAGAAACCAAATTACGCAAAGCATTGCGATAATGTAGGCTGTAGCAAAATACATTGACCGATTGCGGGGAAGCGGCACCTCGATGAATTTTGTTCGACAACACCTTAAAGGCAAGTAAAATGGCGTTAGGACCTTCAAAATGAAGCGTGCGAATTTCATTCCACAAATTACGATAAATCAGATCAATACTGCCAACCAGACTTTCTTCATTCGGGCCAAAGCTAAACAAATCGCTTTGCTGAATACTGGATTTGACCTCCAACAGTTTCTCGGTTGGGTCATTTACCAAATTCACTGCCACCACCAAATTGCGAATTTCACATGGATGATTCAGTTCGTCATTAGTTGCCGGCGAGGTATTACGCGGAAAAAACAAACGCAAATCGGTTACAAATTCGCTTAATTTGATATGAGCAACATTCGGGCTGAAAATATGTAACTGTGTGTTTACGGTCAGCAAACCGTTAAAATACGCCCATGCCACCAATTTACATAAATTCGGATTGTACTCAATATAACGCTCACGCGAAAAGCCCGTATATTCGGGCAACTGATTGATTATATACCAACCTTTTTTTACTGCACGATCGGAACATGCCTCAATAAATGTCAAGTGCTGTTCAGACAAATCAGAGGAAATTTGTGGATTCAACAGCGTAACTTTACCCGGTAGTTCTTCAAAAGCGGTATATAATTTACGCGATAGAATATTAACATCCTGTGGAATGATTTTGGCATCTACTTTATATTTACGGGCAAAATTGACCAAATTTCGGTAACTTAGCATCAAAATTTGCACAACATCGTTGTAAGTTTGTTTTACCCGTTTGATCTTCCAAAATGGTCTATTATTCAAATCATCGATAATATCTTCCGACCAATTCCACTCGCGTACCAGCTCCTCCAGTAAATCAAAACGCCAGCTTTTGTCTCGCAGATACCATAAATCTTCGCTGGCTTTTAGATATAAACAGCGACGTGCAAAATCCAATCGACGGAAATCTTTTAAATGGGTTAAATAGACGGTTACGCGTTCCAACATCGCCAAATAAGGGTCAAAATGATGATCCTCTGTTTGCTCCACTAACAAATGCCATTTGAAATCACGCGCAATCAGATTAGTATTTGGATATTCCCACGAATAAGCTTCCAACAACAAAATTTTAATTGCCGATTTATAAGGTGCGTCAATGCCTTTATACAGCTGCCAAAGGCTTGCGCCGAAATATTCGTTAGCGGAGAGTGCGCCCAAACCGCCAAAATCCACCCAATCCTGCAAATTGATTATATTATTTTGTACCAGATATTCGACTTCAGTTTCGTAATCTTTCTCATCATCCACCCACAAATGTAGCCACAACAAAGGCTTACCTGCTAAGCGAATGACGGAACGGTAAAATTCATCCAGTAACAACATATATTGGGTTGAACCGCAATTTTCGGTCGTTAGCGTATCGGCATAACCAAAATGGCGGAAATGCTCTTGATCCATCAAGAACAGATTGATATCCACTTCAAATTGCTTTGCCCAGCTTTGTAGCGCGAGGGATTTTTGTAACAATAGATTACGTTCAAAAAAATTCAAATCTTCCCGATGACACACCCAAATATCCAAATCTGACGATGCAGTTTGACAAATGGAAGAAATGCTACCCATAACATAAACACCGTTAATAGCATTAAAAGAGCGGTCGGAAAAACCGATGTTTTGTGAAAAATCAATGTGCGGAAAGTTATCAGTAAGATACTGTTGTTGATAGGCGGATAATTCAAAGCCACAGATCCCCGCCGGCGCTTCTTTTATATAGCCCGGTAATTTTGGATGATTGCAATGTAATAGCAATGCCAACAACTGAAAAACATGGCGGAATTCCTCGCTCGTTCCAGATAGAGCGCGGACAGTGCGAAAGCGTTCAAGATCCATGTTTTGCTGCTTGGCAAATTCAAGATCGTAGCTCAAGTAAAACTCTGATATTATTTGATGCTGTATGATAAATTTTGCGTTACTCTATCACTTGCACAGGCTGAATGCAAATCTGATTATTGCCTGCCCGTAAACCAAATCCGACACAACAAAATAAACCGAAAACCAACCGCACTTTTTAGATGAAACTTGATAAAACACCCGCCATAGCTTTTGTTAAAATCCTCGAAAACCCAGCAATAGCATCCTTAATTGCAGCGTAAATTCCCCACTGACATTTACATTCAATAATGGTAGGATATAGGCTAACTAGGAACAATTAACACTATAATAATGAACAAAAATCAAACCCTAAAGATAGCAACCCGCCGAAGCCCATTGGCATTATGGCAAGCGAATTATGTGAAGGAACGTTTAATTCAGATTTACCCGGAATTAACGGTGGAACTCGTACCGCTGATAACCAAAGGCGATGTAATTTTGGATACGCCACTGGCAAAGATCGGCGGTAAAGGGTTGTTCGTCAAAGAATTAGAAAACGCACTACTGAGTGGTGAAGCAGATATTGCGGTACATTCGATGAAAGATGTACCAATGCAGTTCCCCGCTGGTTTAGAGTTGAACGTAATTTGTAAACGCGAAGATCCACGTGATGCTTTTGTTTCAAACCGTTACCGCTGTCTGGCTGAATTACCGCAAGGCGCACGAGTCGGTACCTCGAGTTTGCGTCGTCAGTGTCAGTTAAAACAATTGCGTCCTGACCTTGATATTCAGTCTTTGCGGGGTAATGTAGGCACACGTTTGAGTAAGCTGGATAACGGCGATTATGATGCCATTATTTTAGCGGCAGCCGGTTTAATTCGTTTGGAATTGCAACAACGCATAGCGTCTTTTATTGATGTGGAAACCTCACTGCCAGCAGCGGGGCAAGGAGCCGTAGGTATCGAATGCCGTAGTAATGATGAGCGGGTAAAACGACTCTTGGTGCCGCTTGCCGATGTACAAACCACAGCTTGCGTACTTGCCGAACGGGCAATGAATAATCATTTACAAGGTGGTTGTCAGGTGCCGATCGGGGGTTATGCCGTGTTACAAGATAATCAAATTTATCTACGTGCATTAGTCGGAGCTTTGGACGGTTCAAAGATTATTCGTGCGGAAGGGAAAAGTGCGGTCGAAAATGCCGAAGTTTTAGGCGTACAAGTCGGACAACAACTATTAGAACAGGGGGCCGATAAAATCTTACAGGCTGCCTACCACTGATTTTTGCTAAAGTTCTTTATTTAACCTAAGGATAACAACGAATGGCAGTGTTAATTACCCGCCCTGACGAACGGGGGAAACAATTACAGGAAATGCTCAACAAAGCGGGCATCGCCACCATTCATTTACCATTCTTCTCGATTACTCCGGGACGGGAATTAAATGAGTTACCGAATAAAATCAACAGTCTCAAAGCAGGTGACTATGTGGTGCTGGTGTCGAAAAGTGTAGTGCAATATGCCAATCAAACCCTGATGGACACAGGTTTTCGTTGGCGTAGCGATCTACATTACTTTGCCGTTGGGCAGGGTACCGCAGAGTGCTTTTCAAGTGAATGTGAACAACCGATGATTTATCCTTTCGGTGAAGAAAACAGCGAAGGCTTGTTGAAATTGCCGCCAATGCAACAATTGGCGGGGAAAACCGTATTGTTATTACGTGGTAATCGTGGACGTGAATTGTTTTCCGAGCAGGTAAAAGCTCGCGGAGCAACATTGGAAGTGATCGAGTGTTATCAACGTGAACCGATTAGTTACGATAATGAAGAGCAAACCGACTTATGTAAACGCGCGGGAATCAACACGGTTGTAGTAACCAGTGTGGAAATTTTAACCGCACTTATGGATTTTGTTCCAAAAAGCGAACATAATTGGATTAAAAGCTGTCAATTAATTACAGTGAGCCGACGAATTGCTAATTTAGCCACATGGTACGGCTTTGAGAAAATTGTGATTGCACCACGTGCGGACAATGCCACATTGTTACAAGCGCTGGTAGCGCAGAAAGGATAATTCATTTTGACTGAGGTAGGCATTGATATGACGAAAAAACATACACATCAAAAAGATAAAACGCCTGAAACCCAAGCGGAACAGCTGAGTGAACAGGAAAATGAAATCACTTCTGAAACAAATTTGACGGCAGAAAAAGTGATTGTGGATATGACAAAGGTTGAGAATCCACAAACTGATGCCGAACCAACTAACACAAAATTAAATGGTGTCGAAACGATGTCTGAAGATCTTAAAAACACAGAAAAAAATAACCGCACTTCGGAATCGAAATCTGCGGCCTCAAAAGCTGAGAACATTCAATCCAAAACGGCAAAACCCGAAACAGTAGTTATCAAAAAAGGCGGTTCGGGCTTAGCACTGTTAGCTATTCTAATTGCTCTCGGATTAGGCGGAGCAGGCTATTACTTCGGTCAGCAACATATGCTACAAACCCAACAAAAACTCACTGCGCTACAAAAGCAAATTGAAGCGAACGGTACGAGCGAAGTAAAACTACCTCCCCTCCCAAATTTTGATGAAGAACGTGCCCAGTTAGTTAAATTGAATCAGCACATAGAAACGGCAAACCAAAAAATTGAGCTATTGGAGAAAAATCTATCCGCTAAAGATCAAGCCTATAATGCTTTACAAGCGCAAATAAATAAACTGAACAGCAACGCCACTCCGAGTCAACCAAACGATTGGTTGCTTTCCGAAGCGGATTTTCTGCTGACCAATGCGTTGCGTAAATTAGTATTGGATAACGATGTGGAAACAGGTATTGCCTTGTTAAAAGTGGCAGACGAGGCTTTGGCGAAGGTTTCCGATCCGCGAGCAGTAACGGTGCGTTCCGCAATCAGTAATGATTTAAAACAGTTATTATCGGTTAATGATGTTGATCAAAACGCAATCATGCAACGCTTATCACAACTAGCGAATGATGTAGATGATTTAGTCTTGCTGGATGTTGATTTCGGTATGCAACCTACCGCACCGAACGGAAAAGTAACCGACAATGTTGCAGACTGGGAAAGCAATATCGAGAAAAATGCAGTCTCATTCCTTAATCATTTTATCCGCATTACGCCGCGCGCATCAGAAGCCAAACCGTTACTTGCGCCAAATCAGGATATTTATCTGCGTGAAAATATTCGTTTACGTTTACAAATTGCTATTATGGCGGTACCACGTCAACAAAACGAATTATATAAACAATCATTGGAAGCAGTAGCCTCTTGGGTTCGCAGTTATTTTGACACCTCCACGGAAAGTACGGTTAATTATTTGAAAGCTTTAGATGAATTAGCCGAGCAATCAATTTATGTGGATGTTCCTCACCAACTTAGCAGCTTGGATGTGTTAGACAAAATTCTGAACAAGCAACCACAGGAAATGCCGCGAATTGAAATTTCGGCAGATAAAGAACTGCGCCAAGAAACTGCGCCTTCGGAAAAGCAATTGGAAACAGAAAGCAAGCCTGCCGAGGCTCAACCGCAACAATAACGAGAGAGAATGGATTATGTTTAGAGTGCTATTTTTAATGCTTGTGTTGCTTGCCGGGTTGATTGCCGGACCTTATCTGGCCGGCAAGCAAGGTTATGTACTGATTCAAACGGATTCACATAATATCGAATTATCGATTACAATGTTGGTAGTGTTCTTTGTTGTGGCGATGAGCGTAGTATATGGTATCGAATGGGTAGTGACACGTTTCTTTCGATTAAGTAATAATACTTACAGCTGGTTCTCACGCCGTAAACGCGTCAAAGCGCAGAAGCAGACCTTAGAGGGCTTAATGCGAATGAACGAAGGCGATTATTCCAAAGCTGAAAAACTGATTGGAAAAAATGCCAAACACTCTGCCGAACCAATCCTAAACTTCATTAAAGCTGCCGAAGCGGCACAACAACGCGGTGACGAATTCAGTGCAAACCGTTATTTAATTGAAGCTACCGAACTGGCAGGCAGTGATAATTTATTGGTGGAAATTGCGCGTACGCGAATTTTGTTCCAACAAGACAAATTGCCTGCCGCACGTAGCTCGGTGGATGGCTTGTTAGTTATGGCGCCACGTAACCCCGAGGTGTTAAAACTGGCGGTGGAAATTTATAAGAAATCCAAGGCTTATCAAGCGCTTGATGCCATTTTGCCACATATTGAAAATAGTAATTTATTTTCCCCTTCAGAATTTACCGCACTTCAACGTTTGACGGAAGATGGTTTGCTGGATGAAAAAATGAATGAAGAGGGTTCCGAAGGTCTATTGGCTTGGTGGGAAGAACAATCACGCAGACGGCAGAAAGACAATTATGTCCGAATTGGGTTAATTCGTCGTTTAATTGAATGCAATGATCATGAATCCGCTTATGAATTAATCTTGGAAACGTTGAAAAAATTGGATGACCGGGAACCGCTTAGCCAACAGTTGTTCACGCAGATTACTCGTTTGCAACCTGCCGAAAGTGCTAAATTAATCAAACTATTGGAAAAACGGGCCAAGCAAGCGGATGTATCAGGGGAATGTTGTATTTCTCGTGCATTAGGTTATTTATATGTGCGTAACGCCGATTTCAAACGCGCGGCAGAAATGTTTAGAAAAGTGGTGGAAAACAAGGAAGAACTTCAGCCGAATGATGTTGCCATGGCAAGCTATGTATTTGAACAGGTGGGTGATTTAGTTGCCGCAAAACAAGTTCGTGACGATAGTCTGAGAAGTGCGATGGTTCTTCCGTCTGTTGAAGATTCGGTTGAAGCCGAGCCAATTTTATTAGAAAACAAACAATAAAAAACGGCTAAAAAAACGACCGCACTTCTATGGCTTTTAAATAGCCGTAATAAAAATCCGCACCACATCGGTGCGGATAACGATTGAGTTTACATAAATAGTAAAAAACCATTTCGCCAGTTCCCACATTAATTTAATCAAGTTAGATTTACCTTCAAGGCCGTTCTCCGGCGATTCCACATCTTTCATCGCTTTTAATTATGCAGAACGTTCTCACTAAAGAGAAAATCAGTATAAAGTGCGGTCATTTTTTTCGCTGTTTTCTTTTGTTCTTTTCCGCTCAATGATACACTATCCGCCGTTTTGAACAGTTTAAGAATAAGTAGGAAGAACAATGCGTACTAGTAAATATTTATTATCCACCTTAAAGGAAACCCCGGCGGAAGCAGTGGTTGTCAGCCACCAATTAATGTTGCGTGCCGGCATGATTCGCCCTCTTGCGTCAGGTCTTTATAACTGGCTACCGACCGGTTTGCGCGTGCTGAAAAAAGTGGAAAATATTATTTGCGATGAAATGAATAAAAGCGGCGCCATCGAAGTGGAAATGCCGGTGGTGCAGCCGGCAGAACTGTGGCAGGAATCCGGCCGTTGGGAGCAATATGGTCCGGAATTGTTGCGTTTTGAAGATCGCGGCAACCGTAATTTTGTTTTAGGCCCGACTCACGAAGAAGTGATTACCGATTTAGTACGTCGTGAAGTGAGTTCTTATCGTCAACTTCCTCTCAATTTATATCAAATTCAAACCAAATTCCGCGATGAAGTGCGTCCGCGTTTCGGCGTGATGCGCGGCCGTGAGTTTTTGATGAAAGATGCCTATTCTTTCCATATATCCAAAGAAAGTCTACAAGAAACCTATGATGTGATGTATCAAACTTATAGCAATATTTTCAGTCGCTTAGGTTTAGATTTCCGTGCGGTGCAGGCGGATACCGGTTCTATCGGCGGTAGCGCGTCTCATGAGTTCCAAGTGTTGGCCAACAGTGGCGAAGATGATGTGATTTTTTCCACCGAGTCCGATTATGCGGCGAATATCGAACTTGCCGAAGCGATTGCCGTAGGTGAACGAGCACAACCGACTAAAGCGATGGAATTGGTGGATACGCCAAACGCGAAAACTATCGCAGAATTGGTTGCGCAATTTAATTTGCCGATTGAGAAAACCGTTAAAACGCTGATTGTAAAAGGTGCAAATGAAGAACAACCGTTAGTGGCGTTAATCATTCGCGGCGATCATGAATTAAACGAAGTCAAAGCGGAAAAACTGGCAGAAGTGGCTTCCCCGCTTGAGTTTGCCGATGAAGCGGCAATTAAAGCCAAAATTGGCGCGGGCGTGGGTTCACTTGGACCGGTAAATTTAAATATTCCGGTGATCATTGACCGCAGTGTGGCACTCATGTCTGATTTCAGCGCAGGTGCCAACATTGACGGTAAACACTATTTCAACATTAACTGGGAACGCGATGTGGTATTGCCAAAAGTGGCTGATATTCGTAACGTGGTGGAAGGTGATCCAAGCCCGGACGGCAAAGGCACATTATTAATTAAACGTGGTATTGAAGTGGGACACATTTTCCAATTGGGCGACAAATATTCCAAGGCCATGAATGCTACCGTGCAAGGCGAAGACGGCCGTCCGATGGTGTTGACCATGGGCTGTTACGGCATTGGCGTTACCCGCGTGGTGGCTGCCGCCATTGAACAACATTATGACGAGCGCGGCATCATTTGGCCTTGCGACGAAATCGCGCCGTTCACCGTGGCTATTGTCCCGATGAATATGCACAAATCGGAAAGCGTGCAAGAATTCGCTGAGGATTTATACCGCACTTTATTGGCACAAGGTGTGGAAGTGATTTTTGATGACCGTAAAGAACGCCCTGGTGTGATGTTTGCCGATATGGAACTTATCGGTGTGCCGCACATGGTGGTGATTGGTGAGAAAAATTTAGCCAACGGCGAAATTGAATATAAAAATCGCCGCACAGGTGAAAAACAAATGATCGCCAAAGATCAGTTATTGGATTTCTTGAAGAGTCAGGTTAAGGCGTAATTGTTATAAAGTGCGGTTGGAATTTTAGTTGGATTTTCGACCGCACTTTTGTATAGGGAAGAACATGAATCAGTGGATTTTATTAGCCATTTCTATTTGCTTGGAAATTGTCGCCACCAATCTGTTGAAAGTTAGCGATGGTTTTACTAAACCGTTGCCAACTCTTGGAGCCTTAGCTTTTTATGGCTGTTCGTTCTATTTTGTTTCCATTATTTTTCGCACGCTTTCGGTTGGTTTAGTATATGCCATTTGGTCTGGGGTGGGCATTGTACTTACGGCGATTGTAGCCTATTTTGCGTTTGGGCAGAAAATTGATACTGCCGGTTTAATTGGCATTGGATTGATTATCTGTGGTGTGTTGGTGATTAATTTATTTTCACAAACAGCGCACTAACTTATCTAATCTGACCGATTTTTGTTAATTGGGGATCAGAATGAAACATTATGATCCGTTGTGTGTTGAATGGGATTGTTGGCGTGAGATTGTTGCAGTTAGATAAGTAACTCGCTCTAACAGAAAAAGAGGGGGTGGAGTTAAAACTAACCCTAATTAACAAATAAGCATTCGTTTTTTTCGTAAACAGTAAGAACAAAGTAAATGATTTAAGTATTGAGGCTAACCACGACAATATCCGTTCAGGAAAGTATCCGTTTGCTAAAGAATTTTATGCAGTCACCCGTAATAACGAAACCCGTGAAACGCGCGAACTGATCGAATGGATACGTTCAGAACAAGGTAAAGAGTTAATCTGAAAAAGTGGGTTCGTACCGGTGGAATAAGTGGATAACTTAAACGACTGATTCAATAAGGTAATTCAACAAATTAAAGTGCAGTGAAAATTTCAAGTGTTTTATCTATGTAAAAAAACACGCTGAAAATAGACCGCACTTTTTTTGTTACGTATTATTCTTTTATTATTTCTAAATTCTAACCAAACAAAAAGGCGTACCATTCGATACGCCTTTCTAATCAGGATTATTATCAATTATTTGATAATTTTAGCTACCACGCCGGCACCTACTGTACGGCCACCTT
>CAJPST010000063.1 GCA_905373425.1 uncultured Mesocricetibacter sp. | reverse complement strand
CTTTTCGCCCGTGCTGTTAAATATTGCCATGATTTTAACCGCACTTTTGCTCGCCCCTCATCTGGAAAGCCCTGATCTTGCGCTTGCCATTGGGATTTTTTTGGGCGGTCTGTTGCAATTTTTATTTCAAATCCCTTTTTTAAAACAAGCCGGATTTTTAGTCAAACCGAAATGGGCGTGGAACGATCCCGGAGTGAAAAAAATCCGTACCCTGATGATTCCCGCACTATTTGGGGTTTCCGTCAGCCAAATTAATTTATTGCTAGACACCTTCATTGCCAGTTTTCTAATGACCGGTTCTATTAGTTGGCTGTATTATTCCGACCGTTTGCTTGAGTTCCCGCTCGGTCTATTCGGCATTGCTATTTCCACCGTCATTCTGCCGACTTTAGCGCGGCAACATGTTAATCGCGCCGATCCAAACGAAAAAAGCTCGCAGGATTTCCGCAATACTATGGACTGGGGCGTGCGTATGATTCTGCTACTTGGTGTTCCGGCAATGATTGGAATCGCAATTCTGGCGCAGCCAATGTTGCTTGTGTTGTTTATGCGCGGTGAATTTCTACTTGCCGATGTCAAGGCCGCTTCTCTGTCCCTGTGGGGATTTAACGCGGGCTTAATTAGCTTTATGCTAATTAAAATTTTGGCTAACGGCTATTATGCGCGACAAGATACCAAAACCCCCGTTAAAATCGGAATTATTGCAATGGTATCGAATATGGGCTTTAATCTGCTTGCCATTCCGTTCAGCTATGTGGGCCTGGCAATCGCCTCGGCGATGTCCGCCACCTTAAACGCTTATCTGCTTTATCGCGGCTTAGTTAAATCGGATGTCTATCGTTTTAGCAAAGAAAGCGCAATATTCTTCCTAAAAATTTTAGGTGCTGCTGCATTGATGGGACTACTGGTTTGGCATAACTCCCCTCATCTCCTTGAATGGAGTGCAATGAGCTTCTCCGGCCGAGTATATTGGCTGATTTGGCTGATCGGTTTAGCGGTGATTAGTTATGTAGGAATGTTGATTGTTTTAGGCGTACGCAAGCAGCATTTGCTAGCACGCTAACTATAATTCTGCATAGCGGGAAGAAAAGGCAAGCAGGATAAAAAGAGCATCATAAACAAAGCATAGCTTGCAACAGAAAATCTAAACTAAAAAAGTGCGGTCAGTTTTTTCAGCGTTTTCTAAAACGATTCAAAACAAGACCGCACTTTCGCCTTTCTAAGAAAGCACTATTGTGCTTTATGGTGTAATTTAACTTCCTGCAGCCATTTATCCGTCAGGCGTTTACCCTCAGCCGCCGAACCGAAACGCTCGAAATCATAATCGAGCAATTTAGTTAAGGTTTTCGGGTCAACCGAGTTTGGCGATGCCACAGCATTAACATTGGTTGGAATTTGATATACGCCGGTTTCCCGCCATGGAATTTCCTGCGCTTCGGCACTCAATGCCCAATCCATAAATAACTTGGCATTTTCCAAATTACGCGCGCCTTTTAAAATACTGATTCCTCCGAGAGAATAGCTGTCGCTATCACAAGGCAAAATCGCCTCCACAGGAGCTCCCTTTTCTTTCTCCGTCGCATAACTATGCACGAAACCGATACTCACTGCACTTTCGCCGCGAGCAAGATTACTGGTTACCAACGAACTTTTAACATATTGGGAAACATTTGTGTCGAGTTTTTTTAGAAAATCAAAAGCTTTTTCTTCACCCCACATTTGAATTAAAGAAGCAATAACCGTATAAGTCGTGCCGGAAAGTTGCGGATCAGCTAATTGTACCTCGCCTTTTAATTTTGGATTCAGCAAGTCGTTCCAACACTTAGGATACTCCGTTATACCTAAACGCTTTAACTTCTCAGTATTAACGCCGAAGCCCAACACCAACATATAACCAATGGAAGTAAGATCGCCTTTTTTATTCATTAACTCTTTGAATTGTGGCATAATTTCCGCTTGCTTCGGGGAGCGATACGATTCCAGCAAACCTAATTCACCGGCTTGAAAATGTGGCTCAATAGTGCCGCCATACCAGATATCTGCCTGCGGATTATCTTTTTCCGCTTTAATTTTAGAGAAGGTCGCACCGGTGCTGTTGCGGATAAATTGAGTATCTACCTGATATTTTTGTGCAAAAATCTGAGTCATTTTTTCGCAAGTGTTGTTTTGCACACTGCAATAAACTGTCAATTTCCCCTCTGCCCACGCCTTATCTGTCGCAGCTAATGTCAAAATAGTCGTACCGAAAAGTGCGGTCAAAATTTTCGTTATTTTTAATTCCATTTAATTTTTACCTTTTACATCAATAATAAATACCTCTGACTGTGAACCAAGGCGCATCGGAATACCCCAAAAGCCGTAGCCCGACGTAACAAAAAAATGCCCATTGCCAATTTTTTCATAACCGTAATGCAGGCGATACATTAATTTGGTGATAATGTTTGCCGGAAATACTTGCCCTTTATGCGCATGCCCCGAAACCTGCACATCAATCGGCAATTCAGCGTGGCGTAGAATTTCTGTCGGGCGATGATCCATTAGAAAAACCGGTAACCGAGTATTCACGTTTTGCAGCAATTCTTCTGTACTCGGACGTGAGCGTAATAAGTCGTCATTACGGCCGATAATGACAAACTGATCATTGATAGTAATCGCTCGATCCCATAAAACTTGAATACCGGCTTTTTGCATTTCATCGGCAATCCGTTGTTGATCACCAAACAAATCATGGTTGCCTAATGTGGCATAAACCCCTAAAGGAGCTTTCAATTTAGCCAAATGCGGTTGCATATTTTCTGCTAAATAGGCATTTACATTGTCATCCATAATGTCGCCTGGTAGCAGAATTAAATCCACTTTTTCACGGTTAAAAATCTCCGCTAACTCATCCATTTTATCGCCACCGAATAGTTTCCCTAAATGGAAATCACTTGCCATGCCAATACGTAGCGGAGTTGCAAGAGGCTTATCCAATGTTATCTGATAATGAATCGTCACAGGCGTATAAGCGTTATACAAGCTCAATCCAAATAAGCCGAAAACGCCAATCGGATAACAAATGCGCAATATGCGGTTGAGTTTTTCGCTGTCGAACCAACGGCACAACAATTTGTGTATTACTGCCAAGGCAATGCTGACAAACGCAGAAAACAACAGGCAGATCAGAATAAATGCGCTGAGACGGAACAACGGCTGAATACGGGTGATCGTCAGCACCACAATAATATTAGCCGCCAAATAGTTGAACAAGAAAATGGCACGACGGGTTTTGTGGGAAATTTTCCCGCTAAACAGCCAGTATAAAGTGCGGTTGAAAAAATAGATAAAAAGCTGCAACACAATGGTTGCACAGCCGAAAATGATGTAATGACGTAATTCCAATATACTTTCCTCAAAAACCAAAAAGTGCGGTTAAAAAATTGCAAGAATTTTAACCGCACTTTAAGGCGTTGCCAACCAAAATTCGATTAGACTATGTTTATACTACCGTTTGAAAGATTACATTATCCGCTTTTTTCATATAACTATTGATTTGATCAAAATTCATATAACGGTAAGTGTCATCCTTATCCTGCTGTAAATCCGCCGCATAAGCCATATATTCCTGCGTACTCGGCAATCTGCCCAGCAATGCCGCCACTGCTGCCAGCTCGGCAGAAGCAAGATACACGTTAGCCCCTTGTCCTAAACGATTCGGGAAATTACGGGTAGAAGTCGAAACCACCGTCGCCCCGTTGGCCACACGCGCTTGGTTGCCCATACACAGCGAACATCCAGGAATTTCAATCCGCGCACCGCTCTTACCGAAAATGCCATAATAGCCTTCTTCGGTCAGTAATGCCGCGTCCATTTTAGTCGGTGGTGCCAACCATAAACGGGTCGGAATCATATCCTTAAATTTCGCTAATAATTTACCCGCCGCACGGAAATGCCCAATATTAGTCATACAGGAACCGATAAACACTTCGTCGATTTTATCCCCTTGTACTTCTGATAATAAACGCGCATCGTCAGGATCATTAGGCGCGCAAACAATTGGCTCTTTAATCTGAGCTAAATCGATCTCAATTACCGCTGCATATTCGGCATCTTTATCCGCTTCCATTAATTGCGGATTTGCCAGCCAGTTTTCCATCGCCCGAATGCGCCGCTCCAAGGTGCGTGCATCTCCATAACCTTCGGCAATCATCCATTTCAACAACACGATATTGGAATTCAGGTATTCAATAATCGGCTCTTGCGCCAGTTTAATCGTACAGGCCGCGGCTGAACGTTCTGCCGATGCATCGGATAATTCAAATGCCTGTTCTACTTTTAAATGCTCAAGCCCTTCAATCTCCAAAATCCGTCCAGAGAAAATATTTTTCTTACCTTTTTTCTCTACCGTCAGCAAACCTTGTTGAATGGCATAATACGGAATGGCATGCACCAAATCACGCAAGGTAATGCCCGGCTGCATCTCGCCTTTAAAGCGCACTAACACACTCTCCGGCATATCCAACGGCATAACACCCGTTGCTGCTGCAAACGCTACCAAGCCCGAACCGGCCGGAAAAGAAATGCCGATCGGGAAGCGGGTGTGAGAATCGCCACCGGTGCCGACTGTGTCCGGCAAAAGCATTCGATTTAGCCATGAGTGGATCACGCCATCCCCCGGACGCAATGACACACCGCCTCGATTCATAATAAAGTCCGGTAACGTATGATGGGTGACTACATCCACCGGTTTCGGATAAGCCGCGGTATGACAAAACGACTGCATCACCAAATCCGCAGAAAAACCTAAACAGGCAAGGTCTTTCAGCTCATCTCGGGTCATCGGACCGGTAGTATCTTGCGAGCCGACAGAAGTCATGCGCGGTTCGCAATATTGCCCCGGACGAATTCCCTCCACACCACAGGCGCGTCCAACCATTTTCTGCGCTAACGTAAAACCTTTGTTATTTTGCACCGCACTTTGCGGCTTGGCGAATACTTGGCTTTCAGGTAAATTTAAGGCAACACGCGCTTTATGAGTTAAACCACGCCCGATAATTAACGGAATACGCCCACCGGCACGCACTTCATCTAATAATACGTCGGTTTTCAGCTTAAACTCAGCTAACACTTCATCGCTGCCGTGGCGACAGATTTTGCCGGCATAAGGGTAAATATCAATCACATCTCCCATATGCAAATTATCTACATTCACTTCAATCGGCAGCGAACCTGCGTCTTCCATAGTATTAAAGAAAATCGGCGCAATTTTACCCCCCAACACCACACCACCGGCGCGCTTGTTAGGAATATAAGGAATGTCTTCTCCCATAAACCATAACACCGAGTTGGTCGCCGATTTACGCGAAGAACCGGTACCCACCACATCACCTACGTAAGCCAAAGGAAAGCCTTTTGCTTTCAACGCTTCAAGCTGCTTAATCGGGCCGATTACGCCCGCTTCATCGGGTACAATGCCATCGCGTTCATTTTTTAACATTGCCAACGCGTGCAACGGGATATCGGGCCGTGACCACGCATCCTGCGCCGGCGACAAATCATCGGTGTTAGTTTCACCGGTTACTTTAAATACGGTTACAGTCAGTTTCTCTGCCGGTTTTGGGCGAGACAAAAACCACTGCGCATCCGCCCAAGATTGTAATACCTGTTGCGCATAGGCATTACAGTTTTTCGCCCGCTCCACTACATCATGAAAATTATCGAACATCAACAAGGTGGCAGAAAGCGCATCAGCGGCGATAGGTGCCAGTTTTTCATTATCCAACGCCTCTAATAAAGGTTCGATATTATAGCCCCCCTGCATAGTGCCAAGCAGTTTAACCGCTTGTTCAGGGCAAATTAGTGGCGAATGTGCCTCACCTTTCGCTAATGCAGACAGAAAACCCGCTTTCACATAAGCCGCTTCATCCACTCCCGCAGGAATACGGGTTTCAAATAATTCCAATAGAAAATCAGCTTTGTCTGCCGGCGGATTTTTTAATAATGCGACCAGTTGCGCCGTTTGCTCCGCATCTAAAGGCTTTGGCACGATGCCTTGAGCAGCACGTTCATCTACGTGTTTTTGATAGTTTTGTAGAAAGTCAGACATAAGATATTTCCTCGTTCGTTAGGTTCGCAGAGTTTGGCTATAGAATAGTTAAAACATAATAATACGGAAACTTAGGGGTAACAATAAAAAGTGCGGTCAAATTTGAAACTATTTTTTAGTTAGTCGCTCTTTTCATTCAAGCTCCCTCCAACTAGGAAATTCAACATATAAATATTAGCTTATTGCCAAAGCAAAGGTTTTCGTTCCTTATCGATTTCCTTTATAATAAGGTCGATTTCCCATTCCCCCACTTAAAGGTAAAATTGTCATGTTTCAAATTTTTCGTGGCTCACCCGCCCTTTCCGAATTCCGTATTAATGGCTTAATGCAAAAATTCCAACAGCAACAATTACCGGTGAAATCCGTGTATGCGGAGTATGTGCATTTTGTGGCATTAAATGCTGCACTTTCTGCCGAACAAGAAGCCAAACTGAAAGCCTTGTTGCATTACGGCCCAACCCTTGCCGAACACGAAGCCAAAGGTGAAAGTTTTATTGTGATTCCGCGGGTCGGCACCATTTCCTCTTGGTCGTCTAAAGCCACCGACATCGCCCATAACTGTGGTTTGAACGAAGTGGAACGTATTGAGCGTGGTTTGGCGTATTACTTTGAATTGACACAGCCGTTAGATGAAAAAACAACGGAAAAACTGACCGCACTTTTACATGACCGCATGATGGAAACCGTGGTTTGCAAAGCAGACGATGCAGAAGTGTTGTTCCGTCAACAAGAACCGAAGCCGTTCAAAACCGTGGATATTTTAAACGGCGGACGCAGTGCTTTAGAAAGTGCCAACGTAGAACTCGGCTTGGCATTGGCGGAAGATGAAATTGATTATTTGATGGAAAATTTCACCGAACTTGGACGCAATCCGCACGACATTGAGCTGTATATGTTCGCGCAAGCCAACTCGGAACATTGCCGCCACAAAATTTTCAATGCTGACTGGATTATTGATGGCAAAAAACAGGATAAATCCCTGTTCAAAATGATCAAAAATACCTTTGAGAAAACCCCTGATTTTGTGCTTTCCGCGTATAAAGACAATGCGGCGGTCATGGAGGGCTCCAAAGCGGGACGCTTCTTCCCGGATCAAGACGGCATTTACCGTTATCACAATGAAGACACTCACATTTTGATGAAAGTGGAAACCCACAACCACCCAACCGCTATTTCTCCGTTCCCGGGGGCGGCAACGGGCTCCGGTGGCGAAATCCGTGACGAAGGCGCGACCGGTCGTGGCGCAAAACCGAAAGCGGGTTTGGTGGGCTTCTCTGTGTCCAACTTATGCATTCCAAACTTTGAACAACCTTGGGAAGCGCCGCTTGCCAAACCGAACCGTATTGCTTCCGCCTTAGATATTATGTTGGAAGGCCCCTTAGGTGGTGCGGCGTTTAACAACGAATTTGGTCGCCCTGCATTGCTCGGTTATTTCCGTACTTACGAACAAAAAGTGAATAGCTTCAATGGCGAAGAAGTGCGAGGCTACCACAAACCGATCATGTTGGCGGGCGGTATCGGCAACATTCGTGCCGAACACGTGCAAAAAGGCGACATTCCGGTGGGCGCAAAACTGGTTGTGCTTGGCGGCCCTGCCATGAACATTGGTTTGGGCGGCGGTGCAGCGTCTTCTATGGCATCCGGTAAATCCAAAGAAAACTTGGATTTCGCCTCCGTGCAACGGGATAACCCCGAAATGGAACGTCGTTGCCAAGAAGTGATCGACCGTTGCTGGCAGTTAGGCGACGACAACCCAATTGCCTTTATTCACGACGTCGGCGCGGGCGGTTTATCCAACGCTATGCCGGAATTGGTGCATGACGGCGGTCGTGGCGGTAAATTTGAACTCCGTAAAATCCTAAGTGACGAACGCGAAATGAGCCCGTTGGAAATCTGGTGTAATGAATCTCAAGAACGTTATGTGCTCGCTATTCACCCGGAAAAACTACCGCACTTTGAGGAACTCTGCCGTCGTGAACGCGCGCCTTATGCGGTGATCGGCGAAGCCACGGAAGAAGAACACTTAACCTTACACGACGACCATTTCAACAACGATCCGATTGATTTACCAATGGGTGTGTTGCTCGGTAAAACCCCGAAAATGACCCGCGACGTGCAAACGGCAAGCGTGAACGGCGAACCGCTTGAACAAAGCCAAATTCAATTAAAAGAAGCATTGCATCGCGTACTTCGTTTACCGGCGGTGGCGGAAAAAACCTTCTTAATCACCATTGGCGACCGCACGGTGACCGGCATGGTGGCACGTGATCAAATGGTCGGTCCGTGGCAAGTGCCGGTGGCAGACTGTGCAGTGACTACGGCGACATTAGATAGCTACTACGGCGAAGCCATGTCCATGGGCGAACGTACACCGGTGGCATTGCTCGATTTCGCCGCGTCTGCCCGTTTAGCCGTGGCAGAATCCCTCACCAACATTGCCGCCACGAATATCGGCGACATTAAACGCATTAAATTATCTGCCAACTGGATGTCTGCCGCAGGTCATAAGGGCGAAGACGCTGGCTTATACGCTGCGGTGAAAGCCGTGGGCGAAGAGCTTTGCCCGCAATTAGGCTTAACCATTCCGGTAGGCAAAGATTCCATGTCCATGAAAACCACTTGGCAGGAAAATGGCGAGCAAAAAAGCGTGACCTCACCGCTTTCTTTGATTATCAGCGCCTTCGCCCGCGTGGAAGACGTACGCAAAACCGTTACTCCGCAATTACGCACCGACAAAGGACAATCCCGCTTGTTGTTAGTGGATTTGGGCGAAGGCAACAACCGCTTGGGCGCTACGGCGTTAGCGCAGGTGTATGCGCAACTTGGCGACAAACCGGCGGATGTAGTCAATGCCGACACACTGAAAAACTTCTTTAACGCCATGCAAGAATTGGTAGCACAAGAAAAATTATTGGCATATCACGACCGTTCCGACGGTGGTTTAATCGTCACCTTGGCGGAAATGGCATTTGCCGGACATTGCAGCGTGGCAGTGGATATCAGCGCCTTGGGCGACAACGATTTAGCCGTGTTATTTAACGAAGAATTAGGCGCAGTGATTCAAGTGCGCGACAGCGATTTGAGCCTCGTGCGCGATGTCTTTGCCAAACACAACGTGTTGCATTTGGTGAAAGAATTGGGCGCCGTGACTGAAGACGACGAAATCGAAATCACCCGTGGAAACAAAGTGTTACTCAGTGAAAAACGTTCAGAATTACGCGGTATTTGGGCGGAATTGACCCATCAAATGCAACGCTTACGCGACAACCCGGAATGTGCCGACCAAGAATTTGCGGCGAAGAAAAATCCGCAGGACAAAGGCTTCTCCGCCCATTTAACCTATGACCCGAGCGAAGACATTGCCGCGCCTTATATTGCTACCGGAAAACGTCCGAAAGTGGCGGTATTGCGTGAGCAAGGCGTCAACAGCCATGTGGAAATGGCGGCAGCATTTGACCGTGCCGGCTTTGAGGCTATCGACGTTCACATGAGCGACTTGCACAATCGCCGTTATGATTTGCAACACTTCAATGCCTTGGTTGCGTGCGGCGGCTTCTCTTACGGCGACGTGCTTGGCGCCGGTGGCGGTTGGGCGAAATCCATTTTATTTAATCCGCACTTACGGGATCAATTCAGCCAATTCTTTGAACGTGAAGACACGCTCGCACTTGGCATTTGTAACGGCTGCCAAATGCTTTCCACCTTGGCGGAAATCATCCCGGGCACGGAAAACTGGCCGCGTTTCGTGCGCAATAAATCCGAACGTTTTGAAGCCCGCACTGCCTTGGTTCGCATTAACGAAAGCAACTCCCTGTGGTTCCAAGGCATGGCAGGTTCTCACATGCCAATTGCTGTTTCCCACGGCGAGGGCAGAGTGGAGTTCAAAACGCCTGAAAATTTAACCGCACTTCAAGCGCAAAACTTGATTGTGGCGCAATACATAGACAACAACCTCAACCCGACAGAAGTGTACCCGGCAAACCCGAACGGCTCCGCCCTCGGCATCACCGCCCTTTCCAACACCAATGGGCGCGTTGCCATTATGATGCCACATCCTGAGCGCGTCTTCCGCACCGTGAGCAACTCATGGCATCCGGAAGAGTGGGGAGAAGATGGGGCTTGGATGCGGGTGTTTAGGAATGCGAGGGTGGTGTTTAAGTAGTTAACAAAAGGCATTCATTTTAATGAATGCCTTTCTTCTATGAAATCCTCTTTAGCTAAATATCCTTAGTTGCTAGCTGAACTTGATAAGCACATTCGATCTCTTCAATTTTATTAAAAATATCATTAAATCTATCAAATTCAAATTCCTCTTTATGTTGAGAAATATATTTAGCAAAATCATATTTTTTATATGACTTGTCTTTAAATAAAATATATTCATGGTTATCATCTTTCGCCTTAATTTCATTGCCTTGATATGAAATAAGCTTTTCGGTATAGATATGATGAGCAATATCTTTGTGATCTTTTTTATTTTTTGCCTTTAGTAATAGCACATAAATATTACCAGAAATATTTATATATTGTTTGCCATCTTCTAGCTTGCTAAGAATATATTTGCAATCCTCTAAACCTTGATCATAATCTAAAATAAAGATTACTGGTTTTAGCGGGGTTTGTTTTATCATCCCATAATTTATAAAACTTTTTCTTTTTGTTTCAATATTACATAAAAAGGAGTTTACAAAACTTGCTCCCCCATAAATCCCCAACTTTTTTAGTTCGCGATTTAATTTCTGAAAATGCAACTCTTTGTCAATACCTAAACTAGATAAAGCGGCCTTAAAATAAATTGGATCAGTGAACCCCTCTGGAATTATAGTTGTTTTCTTATTTGATATAAAATACTTAAAGAATAAGACACTTCGAAGAAGCATCATTTGATGATCGGAATAACAATCTATACCAGTTTTATTATCTCTATTCCAGTTATCACTTATTATTTTAGTAAGTCTTTCTTTATTCTCTTTTTTAAAATTAGCTCTTTGGTTATTTGGAATTAGAGTTGTTTGAGGATTATAATATTTAACATATATACAATGATTTATTCTTCCTATTAGTTGATTTATAGTTCCATCTGAAATCTCTTTTGAAAAACTACATATCGTATATTTCCCTGTGGATAATAGTGAATGGACCATTGCTCTATTAATCTTTTTATAGAGAGAAACAACATTTCTTTTTTTATTAACTATAATTCCTGTAACAGATTGTCTGTTAGTGTTTTTGGTATATCTAATTTTTGATGGATTTAATTG
>CAJPST010000062.1 GCA_905373425.1 uncultured Mesocricetibacter sp. | reverse complement strand
CCACTCATTTTGGCTTTAAAACCGTAGCTAAAGAAGAAAAACAAAAAATGGTGGCACAGGTTTTTCATTCCGTTGCAGCAAAATATGATTTGATGAATGATCTACTTTCTTTCGGCATTCATCGGGTCTGGAAACGCTTTACCATTGATTGTAGCGGTGTACGGAAAGGACATAAAGTGCTTGATTTAGCCGGTGGAACAGGAGACTTTACGGCAAAATTCTCTCGCCTTGTTGGTGCAAAAGGAGAAGTTATCCTCGCTGATATTAATTCTTCCATGTTGCAAGTCGGGCGTGAAAAGCTACGTAATCTCGGCGTAATAGGTAATGTTAATTATGTTCAAGCAAATGCCGAAGCATTGCCATTTCCCGATAATACTTTTGATTGCGTAATTATCAGTTTCGGTTTACGTAACGTAACGGACAAAGATAAAGCTTTATGTTCCATGTTTCGTGTGCTGAAACCCGGAGGACGCTTACTGGTACTGGAATTCTCTAAACCAATTTTAGATCCATTAAGTAAAGTTTATAATTTCTACTCCTTCAATATATTACCGAAAATCGGAGAAGTAGTGGTTAACGACGGCGATAGTTACCGTTATTTGGCAGAATCCATCCGTATGCACCCGGAGCAATCGGTATTAAAAAAAATGATGCAAAATGCCGGTTTTGAGCAGGTAAGTTACTATAATTTAAGTGCCGGCATCGTTGCATTACACCGCGGCTACAAATTCTAGGAAGATTCATATGTTGCCGAATTTTAATCAACTCAAGCAGCAACTAATGCTGACGCAATTTTTTAATGGCGGATTGGAAACTATATTAAACGGTTTAATTCAACGTACCGGAAACTGTGAAAGCCATTTGCGTAAGCTCGATGGTAAAACACTTGTCGTTCATTTAACCCGTTTAGACGCGCAAATTTATTTCATCTTTTCCGCTCGGCAGATTGATCTATTGGAGCAATATGAAGACCAACCGGATTGCGCCGTGACAATTTCACCGAATTTATTGTTTAATCCGCCGAAAAAAGCGGAACTAACCAAACATATTAATGATAAATCTATTATATTGGAGGGTGATTTACAGGTACTCCAGGATTTTGTCGGTTTAATCGAACATTTAGAAAAAGATCCCGCCGAATTGCTATCGCCTTATGTTGGTGATGTGATCGCACAAAGTGCGGTGGATTTTGGACGTAATTTAAAAGCCGAATTCGAACATAAAACGACACAAAGTCAACGCTATTGGGGCGAACGCCTGACCGAAGAATACCACCTCATCGCACCGGCATTGGCTGTCGTCGATTTTTGCGAGCAAGTCAAAACACTGGAAAAACAGACCGCACTTTTAGAAAAAAAGATTAATCGTTTGCATGAGAATTAATAACTTCCGACGCCTATATAAAATTATCCGTACTTTTCTAGTTTACGGTTTAGATGAAATTTTACCTCACAACCGTTACACCAGCCCTTTACGTTGTTGGCGTAATAGTTTGATTTGGTTGCAAAACCGACATAAAGATAAAACCTACGGCGTTCGCCTGCGATTGGCATTGCAGGAACTGGGCCCGGTTTGGATCAAATTGGGGCAGATGCTTTCTACCCGACGCGATCTATTTCCGCCTGAAATTGCCGATGAATTGGCGTTATTACAGGATCAAGTTGAACCTTATGACGGAAAAATCGCTCGTAAACAAATAGAACAAACTTTGGGCGGAAAACTTGAAACCTGGTTTGTCGATTTTAATGAAACAGCATTGGCTTCCGCTTCAATTGCCCAAGTTCATACTGCTCGCTTTAATGACGAACAACAACACGCCGGCAAAGAAGTGGTGATTAAAGTTATTCGACCTAATATTGAACCTGAAATCGAGGCAGATCTGAGCCTGATGTATATGCTGGCGGGTTGGATTCCCCGTTTAAATTCGGAAGGTTATCGTTTACGCCCGACGGAAGTGGTCCACGAATATGAAAAAACCTTGCGTGATGAATTAGATTTACGTCGAGAGATGAATAATGCAATTCAGTTACGTGCGAATTTTGCTGACAGCCCGATGTTGTATATACCTGAAATGTATCGCGAGTTTTGCCATCAGCAAGTGATTGTAATGGAACGCATTTACGGCATCCCCGTGTCTGATGTAGCAGAACTGAAACGTAACGGTACGAATATGAAATTATTGGCGGAACGTGGTGTACAGGTATTTTTTACCCAAGTTTTCCGCGACAGTTTTTTTCATGCCGATATGCATCCGGGTAATATTTTTGTCAGCCGAGAACACCCTGAAAATCCACAATATATTGGGATTGATTGTGGTATTGTCGGACGCTTAGGCGAACATGACAAACGTTATTTGGCGGAAAATTTCGTCGCATTTTTCAACCGAGATTATCGCCGCGTAGCAGAAATGCACGTTAAATCCGGTTGGACTCCCAAAGATACGGATATTGATGCCTTTGAGCAAGCGTTTCGTGAGGTATGCGAGCCTATTTTTGCTAAACCGTTGTCGGAAATTTCTTTCGGCAATGTGTTATTTAATCTGTTCAATGTTGCGCGCAATTTCAATATGCAAGTACAGCCGCAACTGGTGTTATTGCAAAAAACCTTGCTTTATATCGAAGGCTTAGGGCGTCAACTCTATCCCCAATTGGATTTATGGGACACAGCGAAACCTTTCCTGCAAAACTGGTTGGATGAACAAATGGGCATGAAAGCATTGGTTAGAAATCTAAAACGCAACTTGCCTTATATGCGCGAACATTTTGCCGATTTGCCCGAAACGCTGTATGAAGCCTTACAAGAGCAACATCAAATCAGCAAGCAACTTACGGAAATTAATCGTAAACTGAACCAACGCCAACATCATCGTTCCAAGTATATTGCCTTTTTTATGGGCTCCGTTATGTTTTTGGGCACATTATGGCAATTTCCTGTGCTACCGACTTGGCTAAGTGCGGTGCTTTTTTTTAGTGTTTTTGTTATTTGGGTTATTGGATTGATTTTAAAGTGATTTAACGTAAAGAGATAAAAATAATTGCATCGAGCTATTGTTCCTCTGCGCTAAAAACGTTATATTCACGCACAATTTACTATTTATTTAAAAGAGGAAAAATTATGGGCGGAATTAGTATTTGGCAATTACTCATTATCGTATTGATCGTGGTATTGTTGTTCGGCACAAAAAAATTAAAGACTTTAGGTTCCGATTTGGGTGAATCTGTAAAAGGTTTCAAAAAAGCAATGCAGGAAGATCAACCGAAAGATGCCGAATTCAAGTCGTTAAAAAATGAAAGTGAAACGACTGCAACCAAAGAGAATGTGAAAGATAAAGAACAAGTGTAATGTTTGATATTGGCTTTTCTGAACTGGTTTTAGTATTTATTGTGGGCTTAGTCGTACTTGGCCCGCAACGCTTACCTGTGGCAATTCGTACAGTGATGGGATGGGTTCGCACTATTCGCGGTCTCGCAGCTAATGTACAAAATGAATTGGCACAAGAATTAAAATTACAAGAGTTACAAGAAAGCATTAAAAAAGCTGAGCACTTAAATCTTAAAGCGTTATCACCGGAGTTAGCGCAAACGGTTGAAGAGCTTAAACAATCCGCTGACAAAATGAAAGCTGATTTAGAAAGTAAAGCCGCAGCTACGGGTACAACAGTCCAACAACAAATTGACGAACTACGTGAATTGAACGCACAGGCAGAAAAAAACGAAGTAGGCGAAAAAACGACGGAAAATTCAACCGCACTTTTAGCACAAAACGGGGAAGAATTATCTCCTGCCGATTTGGCCGCACAAGCCGAGTTGGATGATAAACTTGCCTATGTAGTTGATGAATACCCGCCTGCGGAAGATGCTCCGACACAGCCTAACGACAATCTAAATCCTCAACAAAAGAGCTAAAAATTTTAATCATGAGTGTGGAAGAAAGCCAACCCTTAATCAGCCATTTAGTTGAATTACGCAATCGTTTACTACATTGCCTGATTTTTGTTGTCGTTGTATTTTTAGCTTTAGTTTATTTTTCCAACGATATCTATCATATTGTTGCGTCTCCGTTACTTGAGGTTATGCCTCAAGGCGCGAGTATGATCGCGACAAATGTTGCTACACCGTTCTTCACACCAATTAAATTAACTGCCATCGCAGCCGTATTTATCTCCGTCCCTTTTTTGCTATATCAAATCTGGGCGTTTGTGGCTCCTGCATTATATCAGCATGAAAAACGCTTAATTTATCCATTGCTCTTTTCAAGCACGATATTATTTTATACCGGCGTCGCCTTTGCTTACTATGTAGTGTTTCCGCTAGCTTTCGGTTTTTTAACTTCCACGGCACCGGAAGGCGTGACAATTGCAACAGATATTAGCAGCTATTTAGATTTCGTACTGACAATTTTCCTTGCGTTCGGGGTATGCTTTGAAGTACCTGTAGCAATTATTTTACTTTGTTGGACCGGTGTCACCACTCCTCAAGCGCTAAAAGAAAAACGCCCCTACATCATTGTCGGCGCATTCGTGATCGGTATGTTGCTTACCCCACCCGATGTGTTCTCCCAAACCCTTCTCGCACTGCCAATGTGCCTATTGTTTGAAATCGGTATCCTTTTCGCCAGATTTTATCGCCCACGAGAAGATGCACGAGAAGAAGAAAGTGCGGTGGAAAAATAAGCCATTTTACATCTTGGTTTAATTGCTACTCAATTGCTATGTTATTTTGGCTCTACTCTACCCCGATTATTTCAATATAGGCTATGGCGCAGAGAAAATTACTAAAAACACCTAAATTAGATCTTTAGCCTTCACTTCTGCCACAACTTCATCACGCACATCTTTTAAGTGAACGTGAATGATGCGATCGATATATTTTTCCAATACGCTTAACATCGCTTTTTGGCAGCCTTCGGAATAATATAAGTGGCCGGAATCAAACAATAAATACACATCGTCATTTACTACTTCCATATAACGATCTACTTCCGCCGGTGTTTGAATACCCGTGCCCATATGGTGATGTAGGCAAACCTTCATTCCCTTTTCCGCAGCCATTTTTGCCAACTCATTATAACCTTCTGCCAAACGCTGCCAGTCTTCGTCATTGAATACCGGTTTTTCTTTAAAGACAGATTTCGTCGTGCCTTGAATACTGCGGCTTTGTTCAGAACAGCCAATCACCTTGGCGCCCATGGCATGTAAAAAATCACGGTGAGCAATGAAATCTTTAATGGTCTGCTCTTTTTTACCGTCTACGAAGAAAGTACTAAACCATGCATTACAAATTTGAATGCCACGTACATCTAATTTGTGTTTTAATACGGCAACATCACGCGGATATTTATTACCCACCTCACAACCGACATAACCGGCCAATGCCATTTCACTGACACATTGCTCAAAGGTGTTTTCCGCACCAAGTTCCGGTAAGTCATCATTCGTCCAACCGATAGGGGCAATCCCCAATTTCACATTTTCCGCTTTCATTATTTTTTCCTTCTGTAAAATTAAGTGATAAATGTAAATGAGTAGAGAGTGTTCATAGCCACCCACGTTATCCATTAATAGCGTCTGGCTTCGCTTCTGCGTTGACGTAATTCCTCATAGGCTTCATTCACGGTGTCCTTTTCCGCCACTGATGCCAATCCCACATTCCACCAAGCGCCATAACCATGCACCATGGTTTTCGGTAACACTTTAACATCAATTAATGTCGAAACCGTTTGTTTCTTCGCATCTTCAAGGGCGGCATAAAGCTCGGTCTCGGTAGTGACTTTATAAGTTTTACAACCGTAAGATGCCGCATTTATGGCAAAATCCACCGGTACAAAAGCACCATCCAGTTTGTTAGTTTCTTTGTTTCTAAAACGGAATTCCGTACCGTAACTGTCCATACCGTTCCCGATTTCCAGATTATTGATACAACCGTTTGTCATATTAACAAACAACACAACATTGATTTTTTTATGCTCTTGGATAGAAGTCACCAATTCCGAGTGCAACATCATATAGGAACCATCCCCCAGCAAGGCATACACCTCACGTTGCGGATTAGCAATTTTCACGCCCAAAGCAGCGTTAATCTCATATCCCATACAGGAATAGCCGTATTCCAAGTGATAGGTATCCGTTCCTTTCGATTGCCATGTACGTTGTAAGTCTCCCGGCAAGCTTCCTGCTGCACCGACAATGACATCTGTGTCCCCTAATGTCTCGTTTAAAATACCAAGCACGCGGGATTGGGTCATACTGGAGCCGGTTAGTTTGATAAATTCGTCAAATACCGTATCACGCTCTAAACGGTCATCCACTTCCGGAACAAAGTCTTTGCCGGTATAGGTCGCGTGATAAACACGGTGTAACTCTTCTGCAAAAAGGCGTTTCACTTCTTGAATACGCTCTCCCCATTGCGCCCGATATCCGGTCGGTGCTAAAAGTGCGGTCAGTTTTTCGAGCGTTTTCTTCGCATCTGCGGTAACTTGCACGCCGTCTAATTTATAAGCATCGAAACGTGCCACATTAATATTAAGGTAAGCAACATCCGGATTTTGGAAAATCCACTTAGATGATGTGGTGAAATCCGTATAGCGGGTACCGATACCGATCACTAAATCTGCCTCTTTGGCAAGCAAGTTTGCACTTAAACAGCCGGTCTCGCCCACGCCCCCCACATTCAAAACATAATCGGAAACGACCACACTTTTACCTGCTTGGGTTTCCGCAAACGGAATATCAAAGGCTTCGGCAAAGGCTTTCAGTTGTTCTGCCGCTTCGGAATAACGCACCCCGCCGCCACAAACGATTAATGGTTTTTTCTTACATTTAATTAAGTCTAATGCTGTTTGTAGCATTTCATCCGTTGGCGGCGTACGCTCAATACGGTGAACACGTTTTTGTAGGAAATAATCAGGAAAATCATAGGCCTCACCCTGCACGTCTTGTGGCACGCAAATAGTTACCGCTCCGGTATCTGCCGGGTCGGTTAATACACGCATGGCATTAATACATGCAGTCATCAATTGTTCAGGGCGGTTAATGCGATCCCAGTATTTACTTACGGCTCGGAATCCATCGTTGGTAGTTAAGGTTAAGTCATGGAATTGTTCCATTTGTTGCAACACCGGATCCGGCTGGCGGGTAGCAAAGGTATCTCCCGGTAACAAAAGAACAGGAATGCGGTTGGCAGTCGCCGTTGCAGCAGCAGTAATCATATTCGCAGCTCCGGGGCCGACGGAAGACGTACAAGCATAGATTTTTTACGCAAATTCTGTTTGGCAAAACCGATTGCAGCATGCGCCATACCCTGCTCATTACGTCCCTGACGTAAAATTAAATCACCGCTATCTTGTTCCAGTGCTTGCCCTAATCCCAGCACATTGCCGTGACCGAAAATACCTTTAACGAATTTCGTCACTTTGCCATCAAATTCCACGTATTGATTATCGAGGAATTTAACTAAGGCTTGTGCTACGGTAAGTCTGACTGTTTTCATAACGCTTCTCCTAACCATTTAGTGTTCAATCTACTCTTAGTATAACCAAGCATATATTCCAAATGAAATATTTATGAAAAAAAAATTTCATTTTCGCGATAGAGATCAAGAAATTGCACATCTCTATGTTAATTTCCTTTGTTATACTGTTCTCAAAATTGAAGAATACTGTGCTATTATGAATTCAGGTGATAGAAAAACCAATCATGAAACAAAGATTTTGTGATCCAACTCTAATTTTTTTTCATTGTTTTGCTTTATTTTGTGACAAATGTCTCAAATAAATATTTTACTTTTTGAAATATATGTTTCAATTTAACCATTATCTACCATGTTTCTAACTATTAATCGAATATAGAAGGAAAATACAATGAAAACGACAGAAAAAACCTTAGACTTAATCTGTCTAGGACGTGTTGCAGTGGATCTCTACGCACAACAAATCGGCTCCCGTCTGGAAGATGCCTCGTCATTTTCAAAATATCTCGGCGGTTCATCCGGTAACGTAGCTTACGGTACGGCGGTACAAGGTGTAAAATCATCCATGTTAGCTCGCGTCGACGACGAGCATATGGGGCGCTTTCTTCGTGAAGAACTGCAACGCGTAGGTGTGGATACCAGCCATCTGATTACAGATAAGGAACGCTTAACCGCGCTGGTTATTTTGGGAATTAAAGATCAAGATACTTTCCCGCTGATTTTCTACCGCGATAATTGCGCAGATATGGCGATCACTAAAAATGACTTCAGTGAAGATTACATCGCCTCAGCAAAAGCTTTAGCCATTACCGGAACGCATTTATCCCACCCGAATACCCGTGAAGCAGTACTCACTGCATTGGAATATGCCGGCCGTAATAACACTAAGCGCCTGCTTGATATTGATTATCGCCCGGTATTGTGGGGCTTAACGTCCTTAGGCGATGGGGAAACCCGTTATATTGATTCGGAAGCGGTCACCAAATCTTTACAGGAAGTATTGCATCACTTTGATGTATTGGTTGGTACAGAAGAAGAATTTCATATCGCCGGCGGTTCTACCGATACTCTCACCGCGTTGAAGAATGTTCGTAAAGTAAGCCACGCCACATTAGTGTGTAAACGTGGAGCTCTGGGCTGCTCGGTGTTTGAGGGTGATATTCCGAACGATCTTGACGGTGGTTTAAACGTGTACGGTGTTCGTGTTGAGGTATTAAATGTGCTTGGTGCAGGCGATGCCTTTATGTCAGGTTTGATTCGCGGTTATATTAATAATGAAGGTTGGGAACAAGCCTGTCGTTACGCTAATGCCTGCGGTGCTCTGGTAGTTTCTCGTCACGGTTGCGCACCTGCCATGCCAACCAAAACCGAACTGGATGACTACCTAGCACGAGCCGAGTCAGTGCCACGCCCGGATTTAGATGAAAAACTTAACCATCTGCACCGAGTAACCACCCGCAAAGCACAGTGGAATGATCTGTGTATTTTTGCTTTTGACCACCGTAAACAACTGGTTGATATGGCTAAAAAGTGCGGTGCGGATTTGAAACGAATTCCAAAACTGAAAACATTATTGGCTAATGCTGCAGAACAAACCGCACGCGAAGAGAGTATTTACGACGGTCATGCCGGTGTTTTGGCAGATACGACTTTTGGTCAGGCCGCATTAAATGAAATTACCGGTAAAAAATGGTGGATTGGACGCCCTATCGAATTACCATCCTCCCGTCCATTACGTCTGGAACACGGAGATCTAGGCAGTCAGTTAATCGGTTGGCCGGCAGAACATGTGGTGAAATGTTTGGTGTTCTATCATCCGCAAGACAGTGCCGAAATGAAAGCGGAGCAGGACGCAACGCTAAAACAAGTATATCAAGCCTGTTGTCGCACCGACCACGAATTGCTAATTGAAGTTATTCTACCGGCAGACATGGAACAACAAGAAAGTTACTACACAGACATACTGTCTCATTTCTACAGTCTAGGCATTAAACCCGACTGGTGGAAGCTGCCGGGCGTATCGGCAAAAACCTGGGCGGATATCAGCCATGTGATTGAGCAACATGATCCTTATTGCCGCGGAATTCTGATTCTTGGTTTAGATGCGCCGGAAGAACATTTCGAAAAAGTATTCAAAGACTCGGCCAATGCTCCGTTGGTAAAAGGTTTTGCGGTCGGACGCACTATTTTCGGACAACCTTCAGCAGACTGGTTGGCTGGTAAGCTTGATGATAGGCAGCTAATTGATGCTGTTTCGGAACGCTATAGACGGTTAATTAAACTGTGGAAAAATCGCTTTAATTAATTCTTTGTTAAAACGAATCTTTATAGATTAACACCTTAAATTAACCTGATTTAAGGTGTTTTTGCCTTACATAGAAAATATAAATCCGTTTTTTGATTCAAAGGAGTCTTATATGAAACTGAGAAACGAGCTAAATTTACCTCAATATACCGATTACTTATTTATGATTGAATATGCGACAAAAGCGCCATCGGGACATAATACCCAACCTTGGCAATTTCATCTGCACAAGGACGGCATTGATATTCATCCTGATTTCAGTTGCTCGCTGCCGGCTGTTGATCCTGATAATCGCGAACTATTCGTCAGCCTCGGTTGTGCGACAGAAAATCTGTGTATCGCAGCCTCTCATAAAGGTTATCAAGCACAGGTATCCATTACAGAAAGCGGTGTAATCCACGTAAAACTTGCCAAGCAAGACTGTGTCCCCTCACCTTTATTCGCACAGTTATCTAAACGGCAAACAAACCGTAGCATCTACAACGGTAACGTTATTCCCCAAAGCGATATCGACGCATTAGAGTCAATTCATGCAGAACCCGGCATTCATATCTATTCTTTTTCAAACGGCACACCAATGTTTCAGGCTATCGCCGAAAAAGTTTATGCAGGTAACAATCGGCAAATGCAGGATAATGCGTTCAAAACCGAATTACAGCACTGGATGCGTTACAACAAAAGCCATCAAAATGACACACGTGATGGCTTAAGCTATGCGGTTTTTGGTGCACCAAATCTACCCCGTTTCCTAGCCAAATTCATTATTTCCCAAACTATTAATGCCAACTCGCAAAATAAAAGCGATAAAAAGAAAATTGCCGCTTCATCCCATTTTGTGCTGTTTACCGTGCAAAACAATACACTTGAACAATGGATTAATTTGGGAAGAACACTAGAACGTTTTCTGCTCAAAGCGACAGAAATGGGCATAGCTCACGCCTATACCAACCAGCCGAACGAAATACCGGAACTGGCAGAACAAATGGCGCAAATGCTGGGGCTTGGAGCAGAATATCCCGTTATTCTACTTCGCATGGGCTATGGTAAAAAAATGGCGTATTCATTAAGAAGGGATGTTGAATCGCGTCTTATGTCGACAGAGTAACAATATACGGTATAAGTAAGCCTACGGTGTTGGATACATCAGTAAAAAACAACGATAAAACCGACCGCACTTAGTAATTTCTAACTAATATTCATAGACATAAAAAGGGGTTGCTTCGGTTCTCTTGTGTAATCCCCTCAAATTTTCAGTTATTTGTCAAAAGTGTTACACAGATCACAAAAATAAAATAAATTTTTGGTTATTATAGAAAACGTAATGGGCTGACGTAGATGGACAGTAAGGTTACGCTCAGAAAATGAAGATAACCCATTACAAACTAAGCGAAGCCACACAGGGAAAACCAAATGAAGAAATTTTTCTTTTTATTGGGATTATCCTATATGACTTTTGCTGCAAGTGATGTTGTTGATACCATTACGTGCAAGACGAAGGTAAGAAAGTGCCTGAAAAGATTGAGAGCTTAATGCATCAATAACAGGTTTAAAGTGCGGTTAAAAATAGCAACGTTTTTTG
>CAJPST010000061.1 GCA_905373425.1 uncultured Mesocricetibacter sp. | reverse complement strand
GTATTGACAGAGGGAAATGCTGACGAGCAAATAAGGTTGCCACTTTTTGATAACGGGCGCCGATATAAGCAAAAATCTCAGCGTCCTCTTTGGTTTCCATGACGACATTTTTTGCTGTCACGGATACGGAAAAACAACTGAGTATCAAAAAAGCACATAAGGTTCCGATAAACTTCATCATATTTTTATTGGAAAAAAAACCATTTCCCCTTACTATACGCGGACTTAAATTCAGATTTAAATTAAAGACTATTATGAACGATATTTTACAAAATCCAAACTCTAACTCAAAAAAAGTTGACTTAAGTTCAAAAAACCAACAAAAACAGACTTATAATTTCAATAAATTACAAAAAAGGTTACGTCGTAACGTTGGTAATGCGATTGCTGATTTTAATATGATTGAAGATGGCGATCGCGTGATGGTGTGTTTATCGGGCGGTAAAGACAGCTACACGTTATTAGATATTTTATTAAATTTACGCCTTAATGCGCCGATAAATTTTGAGATCGTAGCGGTGAACTTGGATCAAAAACAACCGGGATTCCCTGAACATATTTTGCCTGAATATCTGCAAAGTATCGGAGTTGAATACAAAATTGTGGAAGAAAACACTTACGGTATCGTAAAAGAAAAAATTCCGGAAGGAAAAACCACTTGCTCGCTCTGCTCTCGTTTGCGTCGCGGTATTTTATACCGCACTGCTACGGAATTAGGTGCGACTAAAATCGCCCTCGGTCATCATCGTGACGATATGCTGGAAACCCTGTTTTTAAATATGTTTTACGGCGGCAAACTAAAATCCATGCCACCGAAACTAATTAGTGACGACGGCAAACAAATTGTAATTCGCCCGCTTGCTTACTGCAAAGAAAAAGATATTGAAAAATATTCGATTGCTAAACAATTTCCGATTATCCCTTGCAACCTATGTGGTTCGCAACCGAATTTACAACGCCAAGTTGTGAAAGAAATGCTACAAAAATGGGATCGTCAATATCCGGGGCGAATTGAAACTATGTTTAGTGCCATTCAAAATATTACGTTGTCACATTTATGCGATCCAAAATTGTTTGATTTCAAGGGAATCAAACGCGGTCAAGTACCTGAAGGCGTGGACGGAGACATTGCATTTGATAAAGAAGATTTACCTGCCATTCCTACTTTCACGGATGAAGACGAAGAAACCACAGATTTTACAGCAGAGCAAATGATTAGCTTTAAAGAAGTCAAATAGAAATAGAAAAAGTGCGGTCATTTTCCAAGCTGATTTTAAAACGGAAGAAAAACTGACCGCACTTTTAAGATAAAATTTGACAGCTTTCTCCTGTATTTCTATTATTCCTTTCATTTAGCTACTCTATTTACAAACGGAAACTTTATTTTGAAAAACACAACCGAATTACTTAAAAAATCCCTTGCCGAACGTATCCTCATTTTAGACGGCGCGATGGGGACGATGATTCAAAAATATAAGCTCACCGAAACTGATTTCAGGGGCGAACGCTTTGCCGAAAGTGCGATCGATTTACGCGGTAATAATGATTTGCTGACCCTCACCCAACCGTTGTTGATTTCCGCCATTCACGAAAAATACTTAGAAGCAGGCGCGGACATTATTGAAACCAATACGTTCAGTTCCACCACTATTGCGCAAGCGGATTACGACTTGCAATCCATTGCTTACGAACTCAACTTTGCCGGCGCAAAACTAGCGCGTTTGGCGGCGGATAAATACAGCACACCGGAAAAACCAAGATTCGTCGCAGGGATTCTCGGCCCGACTAACCGCACTGCGTCCATTTCCCCGAACGTAAACGATCCGGGTTTCCGTAACGTCACCTTTATGGAACTAGTAGATGCCTATTCGGAAGCCACACGCGGCTTAATCAAAGGTGGTGCCGATTTAATTATGATCGAAACCATCTTCGACACGCTAAACGCCAAAGCCGCCATTTTCGCCATTGAAACCGTGTTTGAAGAATTGGGCGTGGAATTGCCGATTATGATTTCCGGCACCATTACCGATGCTTCGGGGCGTACCCTTTCCGGACAAACCACTGAAGCGTTCTACAACTCTCTGCGCCACGCGAAACCGCTCACATTCGGTTTGAACTGTGCGTTAGGTCCGAAAGAATTACGCCAATATGTCGAACAACTTTCCAAAATCAGCGAAACCTATGTTTCAGTCCACCCGAATGCAGGCTTGCCGAATGCCTTTGGTGGCTATGATCTCGGTGCGGAAGACATGGCAGCGCAACTGAAAGAATGGGCAGAAAGCGGCTTTGTGAACATTATCGGTGGCTGTTGCGGTACCACGCCGGAACACATTAAAGCCTTTGCCGAGGCGGTAGAAAATATCCCGCCACGCAAATTGCCACAAATCAAAACCGCCATGCGTTTATCCGGTTTAGAACCGCTTAACATTGATGATGAAAGCCTGTTCGTGAACGTGGGCGAACGTAATAACGTGACAGGCTCAGCAAAATTCAAACGCTTAATTAAAGAAGACAAATTTGCCGAAGCCATTGAAATTGCCATCGACCAAGTAGAAAACGGCGCGCAAGTGATCGACGTGAACATGGACGAGGCCTTGCTAGACGGCAAAAAATGCATGACCCGTTTCCTCAACATTATGGCGACGGAACCCGATGCGGCAAAAGTGCCGGTAATGATCGACTCCTCCAAATGGGAAGTGATTGAGGCAGGTTTGCAGTCGGTACAAGGTAAACCGATTGTGAACTCCATTTCCTTAAAAGAAGGCGAAGATCTATTTATCGAACACGCCAAACTGGTGCGTAAATACGGTGCGGCGGTGGTCGTGATGGCGTTCGACGAAGTGGGACAAGCAGACACCGAAGATCGCAAAGTAGAAATCTGTACCCGTGCCTATAACATCTTAGTCAACCAAGTCGGTTTCCCACCGGAAGACATTATTTTCGACCCGAATATTTTCGCCATCGGCACCGGAATTGAAGAACACAACAACTATGGCGTGGATTTCATTAACGCCACGGGTCGCATTAAACGCAACTTGCCACACGCCAAGATTTCAGGCGGTGTGTCAAACGTGTCCTTCTCCTTCCGAGGCAACAACATGATGCGTGAAGCCATTCACGCCGTTTTCCTCTATCATGCCATCAAACAAGGCATGGACATGGGGATCGTGAACGCAGGGCAGCTCGCGATTTACGATGATCTGGATCCGGAATTACGCAATGTGATTGAAGACGCTGTCTTAAACCGCACGCCGGATGGCACAGAGCGTTTATTAGATATTGCGGAAAAATATCGTAACCAAGGCAATGATGAAAGTGCGGTAGATTCTGTCGCCGAATGGCGCACTTGGCCGGTGGAAGAACGCTTGAAACACGCCCTCGTGAAAGGAATTACTACGCACATCATCGAAGACACCGAAGAAGCACGCCAAAAATTGCCAACGCCGTTAGAGGTAATCGAAGGTCCTCTTATGGCAGGTATGGACGTGGTGGGCGATTTGTTCGGCGACGGCAAAATGTTCCTCCCACAAGTAGTGAAATCCGCACGCGTGATGAAACAATCCGTGGCATACCTAGAGCCATTTATCAATGCGACCAAACAGAAAGGCTCCAGCAATGGTAAAGTGGTGATCGCCACCGTGAAAGGCGACGTGCACGACATCGGCAAAAACATCGTGAGCGTGGTGTTGCAATGTAATAACTTTGAAGTGATTGACTTAGGCGTAATGGTGCCGGCGGATAAAATCATTCAAACGGCGATTGATGAAAAAGCCGACATTATCGGCTTGAGCGGTTTGATTACGCCATCCCTTGATGAAATGGAATACTTCCTTGGCGAAATGACGCGTTTAGGTTTGGACTTGCCGGTGTTGATCGGCGGTGCTACCACGTCCAAAGAACATACCGCGATTAAACTTTATCCAAAATACAAACAACATGGCGTGTTCTATACCTCAAACGCCTCCCGCGCGGTCACAGTCTGTGCGACATTGATGAATCCTGAAGGCCGTTCGGCATTGTGGGAACAGTTCAAAAAGGATTACGAGAAAATCCAACAATCCTTCGCCAACCGCAAACCGTTGCGTAAACAACTAAGTATTGAAGAAGCGCGCGCCAACCGTTTTGACGGTTTTAGCGGTGAATGGGCGGATTATGTTCCACCAACGCCAAAACAAACCGGCATTGTGGAATTTAAAAACGTACCGATTGCCGAGTTACGTAAATTTATCGACTGGTCGCCGTTCTTCCGTGTATGGGGCTTGATGGGCGGCTACCCTGATGCGTTTGATCATCCGGAAAGCGGACAAGAAGCCCGCCGCGTGTGGAATGATGCGCAGGCCATGTTGGACGAATTCGAGAAAAACCACAAACTCAACCCAAGCGGTATTTTAGGCATTTTCCCTGCCGAACGTGTGGGCGATGATGTAGTGATCTTCTCCGATGAAGACCGCACGCAAGCCATTGGCACCGCTTACGGCTTACGCCAGCAAACGGAACGTGGCAAAAACAGCAAGAGCCCATTTAACTTCTGTTTAAGCGACTTTATCGCCGATCGCAAAAGCGGTAAAAAAGACTGGTTCGGCATGTTCGCCGTGTGCGCAGGTATTGAAGAAATGGATTTGGTGGAAGGCTACAAATCCGTAGGCGACGACTACAACGCCATCTTGCTACAAGCCGTGGGCGACCGCCTCGCCGAAGCGATGGCTGAATACCTGCACTTTGAGCTACGCACCCGCATTTGGGGCTACACGCAAGAGGAATTCGACAACCAAGGGTTAATCAATGAAAACTACGTCGGCATCCGCCCTGCACCGGGCTACCCAAGCTGTCCGGAACATACGGAAAAAGCCTTGATTTGGGATTTATTAGAGGTAGAACAACGCATCGGCATGAAGCTTACCGAAAGCTACGCCATGTGGCCGGCGGCTTCCGTCTGCGGTTGGTACTTCACCCACCCTGCAAGCAACTATTTCACTCTTGGTCGCATTGATGAAGACCAAGCTCAAGATTATGCCAAACGTAAAGGTTGGGATGAGAGGGAGATGATGAAGTGGTTGGGTGTGGCGATGAAGTGATTATATAATCTACCGTAATAAAATTGCTATTAAAAAAATAAGAGAACCAATTATGCTTAAAAATACTCACAGTTTTGAACTATATAGATACCAAATTCTTCCTATCAATAGAACTCAGCTAGAATTATTTAAAAATACAGAAAAAAGTATTGAAGAACTCTTAGAAAAGAAAAATCTCTATTTCATTGAGGCATTTAACAATCTCTGTTCTAACTCTTATTTAGATGACATTAGTGGAATTAAGAAGCTAATTTTCAAAAGAATCTATCCTAAAAAAGAACTTTTATCAGAGGATGTTAATATTTTTTTAATGGCTAAGCCGAAATCTTTAACTATGGAAACTGATGATTTCTCATCAAAAGAAATTCAGAATTGGCCTAGAATTCATTTGATCGTAATAAATGATAAGGAACAGCAAATTCTTGCTGTTGAAAAAAGAACAAGTGCATTTCCCAGTACTAAAAATGTAATAAATAAGATAAGTGAAAGACTAAATAAAATTCTAGGTTTACATAATCTTAATGTCCATATAAATCCTATTTATGATAAAAAATTTTTTTGGGATTTTGTAGCAGACAAGTCAATAAAGAAAATAGAATTTAGTTTAATTACGCCAAATATGGCGAATATTTCTAAAACTATAAGCGATGAATTAAAAAATCTAGCGAAAACCTCAAATACAGCTAGAACTGATATTCGACTTAATGCAGCAGATGATACAAGTTTAATTATAGAGAAAGATAACCTCTATATAAATGATCTTGTTAAATATAGTAGTCAAGGTGGTGGGACAATTAGAGTCCAAGTCAAAGGAGCTAGAAGATTTACTGACATAAATAAAGGAATTACTACTATGAGTTGTGATTCATTAACTCTTGAAAGTAATAATCCTGAAAATATTATTGATATAGTAGGCTATATTTTAGGAGATAAATAATGGTACAAATATTCATTACATTCTGTGTATGTTTCTTTATATCAAGTATATTTCATTTAATAGAATTATTATTGGATGTAAATTTTACTAGATTGTTTTTTCAACAAAACCTAATAAGCTTATTAACGACTCTTTTAGCCATTAATGTAGCTGTTCTTGGAATAGTATTAAGTAGGATTGTAGCTCTAAACCAGTCAGGTGAGAATTTTACTAATACAAAAAAGGAAATTCTTAAATCACTCAAAGAGCAAGTTGCTCTTATAGGTTTATCATTAGTCTTATCCATTTTTTCCGCCAAAGAAAAATACAATTTTTATCCAGACTTAGTAAATTATCTAATAAGTGTTTTATTAATGAGTGTATTTTTTTATGCCATATACATCTTATATGATACGGCTAAGTCTCTAATTAATATACATTAACCCCGCCCTGATTACACCCACGATGGCTCAAGCGTCCTCGCTTGTGCCTCTCAGCTAAAAGAGCGGTCAAAAAGTCCAAAGAATTTTGAATATTGGTTCTGCCAACGGCTTACGGGTAAAATTCGCAATGATTTTATTAAACAGCACCAGCGAGAACGCTGGCGCTATCTCTCTTTATTAGCATAATCTGTTGACGCACGCTTCCTAGTGTGCGCCTAACTTCAATAAAAAATACCTCAAAAATCAACCGCACTTTATCCTTTCTATATTGCACTATCCCCAATTTACGCTATCATACTCCCTTTCTCATTCACTCTACTCTCGGAACTTTATCGATGAATAAATTGAAAATAGCATTAATGACGGTTGCATTCGTAGGTTTGTTTGCTTGTACCACAACACCACAACCAAAGAAAACCGTTAAAACACGATACCTTAAAAATAATATTAGCCAAGCGGAATTAAACAATCCGAAAGATTACAAACGTTATTACTATTCTTGCCGTAATTCAGAAACGGGTTCGAATTCTTATTTAACCACTTACTTCCCGCTTTCAAGAGAAAGCCGCATGAAAGATAACTTTGGTATTTATTTCCAATTAGATGGTGGAAAAGCTGTGCCGTTTGATCATGTGGAAAATCGCACCTTAAATGCACGAGGAAATCGCTTTGAAGTGATTTATCGCTCTTATGAACCAATTGATGGCAGTTATGTTGATTTAATCGCTCATGAAAATAATTCCGTGTATTACAAAAACAATCAAGGCATGAGAACGGCTTGGTTAAATTGTCGAGAAGGCTAATTCTCACTGAAAGTGCGGTCATTTTTAGACGCATTTTTCCAAACAAAAAAGCACGAGGTTAAACTCGTGCTTTTTCTTTTTTATCTTGATTAGGCTTTTGCTTGTGCGCGTTTCACGAAAACTACTGAAAGAGTGAATGCCACTACAAATGAAATCACCATACCGATGCTGTACATTGCAAGGCTATCCGGTTTGATAGATGGAATACCTAAGAAACCTGCTGCACCTAATGCAATGGCTTTGACATTAAAGAACGTGATAAAGGCCCTCTGATGGCACACGCTTCCCAGCGTGTGCCTAATTCCAACAAAAACACCGCAAAAATTAATCGCACTTTAATTTCTAGGGCATACGTTAGAAAACACGTGCCTCCACAAACATTAATTACAACAAGTGCGGTTAAAATTTCCAACGTTTTTGGATTTATTGCAACAACCAATCCACCACATAAATCACTTCAATCCCATCAATCTCTGTTTGTTCGTAATATTTCCCGGTAATTAAGATCTTTTTATAGTTATCTTTAATATGCAAAAGATTATCTGTTTCGTGAGTATTTTCAGGGATTTCAAAGACGACTTGTACATATAAAATTTCATCGGCTTTTCGGGCGATAAAATCAATCTCTTTGCTGTCGAGTTTACCCACATCTACGGTATAACCTCGTCTTAGCAATTCAATAAAGACAATATTTTCTAAGTGATTTGCATAATTCGCGCCTTTTTTGCCGATAGCGTGTCGTCTTAAACCGTTATCCACAATAAAATATTTCGCATTGGTTTTTAAATAGCCTTTTCCGCGAATATCGTATTGTTTTGCTTTATAAAAAAGAAAGGCATTTTCTAACAAATCTAGATATTTGCTGATGGTGTGATTTGAAGTGGGGACACGTTCGGACGTGAGCGTGTTGCTAATTTTGCTCGGATTCACTAACTGCCCTACGTTATCCGCCAAAAAGAGAATCACGCTTTTAAGAATATGAGTATCTTTCACGCCGGCTCGGTGAGCAATGTCATTCAGAACGATGGAATCAAAAATACCCGATAAAATCGTTTCTTTTAAAGATTCATCAGCAATAGCAACACTGGGGAAACCGCCATATTTTTCATATTCCGAATAGAGTTTATCCACCAATCTTGATTGGCTATCCACATTTTTGGAACGTAAAAATTCTTTAAAAGAAAGCGGGTAAATTCTGATTTCCACATACCGACCGCTTAACAGCGTCGCAAGTTCGCCGGAAAGCAAGTTAGCATTGGAACCTGTAATTACAATGTCGGTGTTAAAACTCACGCGAAGCGCATTGACGATTTTTTGCCAACCTTCCACAAACTGAATTTCATCAATCAGAAAGTAGGTTTTCTCCTGAGAAGACGGCATTTTTTCTTGAATAAGCTGTTGGAAGTCTTGAGCATCTTTCACCCATTGATATTCAAAAGATTCAAAATTGAGATAAAGAATATTTTCAGAGGCAATGCCTTGTTGTTGAAGGTAATCACGGTATTGCATGAGTAACACCGATTTACCGGAACGACGAACACCCGAGATGACTTTGATAAAATCGGTATCTTTAAATTGAATCAGTTGTTGTAAATAATTTTCACGAGAGATCATAGCTTCACTCATTGGAAATAAATTTCATATTTTTGGAAATTATACATAAATTGGAAGTTAATTTCCATTAATATAATATTTAGCTTATTTTTCTAATACTCATCAAGTAAGAAAAAAACTCATTACCATGCCATAAACTTTGGTGCTTATTGATTACAATTAATTTTCTTATTATTAGTAGCAGAATTTACCATCAACAGTTAGAATAGAGTTGTTTTTTCTCTTACTTATCATGCGGGATTGATTATGAAGTTAAGTGGTAAAATGTCTCTTTTGGCTCTTTTATTTGTTTCTTTTGCCGTTGGAGCAGAAGAAGTACATTCGATAGTACGCTTCAAATACCGTAATGCCGAAGAATTAAAAGAGGCTGAACAACGAGCTACGGACAAAATTAAGAATGCTTATGAAACGTTGCCTGATGTTCGAAATTGCCAATCTGGTTGGCTGAAATATGATGAAAAGCGCAAAGCCTTAAAAGAATTGAATGCCATCCGTCGAGCTCATGGATTGGAAGAAGTCGGCTATGACACGACAAAGGATAAATTTACTGCGGCTTCTGCGTTAATTATGGCTGCCAATAATACGTTAACGCATTATCCCGATATTCGCATGAAATGCTATTCTAAAAATGGCTATGAAGGCAGTCGCAAAGGAAACTTACATCTTTTCTCCGCCCAAAGCGCCGTACTGGCAACGGACAATTACATTGAAGAATCTATCCGTGAATTACTCATTGATGATAATGTTATTTCACTTGGGCATCGTTTTTGGTTTTTAGATCCGTTTTTAGGCGACATTTCTTACGGTCGTTCAACGGATTTCTATAAAACTTATATTGACAGCGCAGTGGTTTACATAGGAAATCAACGTCAGGCGGTTCCAAATACTAAAGCGGATTATGTCGCTTATCCTTATAAAAATTATAAGTCACAATGGTTCATGCACGATTGGTTTTCTTCTTTTTCCGTTATTGTGGATAAAAACAACCCTAACAACAACTTAGGAGCCGTTGATTATTCGCAAGCTAAAATCAGTGTCAGCAACTCTAATGGCAAGTATATGAAAATTAGTGATATTAAATATACTCCGATTAACTCACCTTCCGTTGCCGGGATTGGTAACTCAATTCAATGGCGAGCTATCGGTACGAAAAACAATGAACGCTATTACGTTAAAATCAGTAACATATTGGTTAATGGGAAATTTCAAAATTACGATTATTGGTTTGAGATTAAATAAGAAAACGAGCGGAAAATCGACCGCTCTTTTGTTGCTTAGTCTTGGTTAAATGCTCTGCAAGCGAACAGTTTTCATTTTTAGTAAAAGTCGTCTTAATTGAGACGACTTTTAAGTTCCATTACAGGCCTGTCTGCTGTTTAATTCGGTCTGCAAACATGCCAATACTAAGTCCGAAATATTGAGATCGATTCCAGTCCAAAATAGTACGGAAATTATTCGATACTAAAAATGCACGCCCGACTTCTTTATCGGGACGAATCAGCCATAAATCAGCAGACGAAAGTGCGGCCAATTTTTGCTGTTCTTGTGGTGTGGCAAACTTCAAACTCACACCTAATCCTTGCCAATCAGAAAGTGAACGTTTCTTATTTGCTTCAATCCCGGATAAATTCAATTCTAAAGGTTGAGCCAATGTAACTTCTATTCCCCATGGTAAATCTTTGTCCCAACCGACAGTATGCAAGTAATTAGCAATAGAGGCGAATATATCATAATGATTTGTCCAAATATTTTTTACACCATCGCTATCACCGTCTGCCGCATAATTAAGAAAAGAGGTCGGCATAAATTGAGTCTGCCCCATTGCCCCTGCCCAAGAACCAAGCATTTGGTAACGATCAATATGATTATGATCCAACATTTTCATCGCATTGATAAATTCTTTGCTGAATAAATTCTCACGGCGACCGTCAAATGCCAATGTTGCTAATACGGAAAGCACATCATACTTGCCTTGGTAGTGTCCGAAACTGCTTTCCATTCCCCACAAAGCTAACAGATATTCTTTTGGCACCGAATATGTCTTACTCGCATTTTCAAGTGGCGGCATAATTTCCCCAAGTCTCTCCGCCGCAATATCTACTTTTTCCTGTGTCAAAACTCGATTTAAATAATTGGTCGCTCCGTTCGGGTTTAATTTCGGCGGCTCGTCCGGATTACGTCTATTATTTCGTCCTGCCTGTTGTTGATCTAACATAACGGCTTTGGAAATATATTGAATATTTTTTTGTTCCCCTAAAGTTTTTGTTGAAACGCCATTTTGAGCTGCTTTATTTTTGAGAAACTCCACATAATCATAAAAATTCTCAATAGTTCTCGGTTTTGTGTAAGTATCGCCTGTATTCAAAGGTTCTCCATGCGATGCTTTTATTTTATCTGCGACTTCGCTGTCATTAGAACAGCCAAATAATGCCACACAGCTCATTAATAATGATATTTTCATAGTTTTCGTTAAATTACATTGCATTTTATTGCTCACAATAAGTTATTTTCTGACACTTTTATAAAT
>CAJPST010000060.1 GCA_905373425.1 uncultured Mesocricetibacter sp. | reverse complement strand
TCATAACTAAGTAATTCATCAGAAGTTATTTCGGCTAAAATCTTGCCGATTGAATTAGCTCCCAAACGTGGTATTTGTAGTAAACGCAATAAAAATTCTACTTTATCCATGGTATCCCCGCTCGCTTGAAGTTAAAACGATTTATTATAAAAATAGTCAGATAAAAAACGAGAACAAGCTAAAGAATCCATTTAAATTTGTGAAACGTATTCCAAAAATAAAATTTTTAAAGAAAAAAACTGAGAATGTGGATAACTTTGTCAAAAAGCTGTTTTTGAAAACAGAAAAAAGATCCACCTCTCTTTTGTTGTGGATAAAAATGCAGTTTATACACAAGTAAAACTGTTTTAAAGATCGGGATCCTCACAGTTTTAAAAATCACTTAACTATATATGTTTAAAGATAAAAAGTTACTTATCCACAATCATAAAGGATCCTTATAATCATAATAGTAAGATCTTTATATATAAAAGATCTATTTATATTATGTGACGAGATCCTTTAAATCAGCTTTGAACAACTTTCAATTTTAAGTACAATAACGCGTTATATTTAAAGGGATCAATAAATGATCTCTATCGATTCAAACTTAAAGGTTTATATGTTTTATACTAAAAATTATGATGTAATTGTGATTGGTGGCGGACACGCCGGAACCGAAGCAGCTCTAGCGCCTGCACGAATGGGATTAAAAACCTTATTACTAACCCACAATATTGATACTTTGGGCCAGATGTCCTGTAATCCTGCTATTGGTGGGATTGGTAAAGGAAATTTAGTGCGTGAAATTGATGCTATGGGCGGTTTAATGGCAACAGCTGCCGATCAGGCAGGAATTCAGTTTCGTACCCTAAACAGTAGTAAAGGTCCTGCTGTACGGGCAACCCGAGCTCAGGCTGATCGTGTTTTATATCGTCAGGCTGTGCGCATTGCACTAGAAAATCAGGCTAATCTGGATATTTTTCAGCAAGAAGTGACAGACTTATTGCTGGAACAAGATCGCGCTTGTGGCGTAGCGACTAAAATGGGATTAAAATTTCGAGCCAAAGCAGTGATTTTGACTGTAGGAACTTTTCTGGCAGGAAAAATCCATATTGGTTTGGATAACTATACCGGTGGACGGGCAGGAGATCCCGCTTCAATTATGTTGGCCGATCGTTTGAGAGATCTAGGCTTACGCGTTGATCGTCTAAAAACCGGTACACCACCGCGTTTGGATGCACGTACAATTAATTTTGATATATTAGCGAAACAGCACGGAGATGAAGTTTTACCTGTATTTTCCTTTATGGGATCTGTGGATCAGCATCCTCGTCAAATTCCTTGTTATATTACGCATACTAACGAGCAGACTCACGAGATTATTCGTGGTGGTTTGGATCGCAGTCCAATGTACACAGGTGTAATTGAAGGTATAGGGCCTCGTTATTGCCCGTCAATTGAGGATAAAGTAATGCGTTTTGCTGATCGTAATTCTCATCAAATTTATCTTGAGCCTGAAGGCCTAACCTCTAATGAAGTCTATCCAAATGGGATTTCAACCAGTTTGCCGTTCGATGTGCAAATGGGTATTGTTAATTCAATGAAAGGATTAGAAAAAACTCGAATTATCAAGCCGGGTTATGCGATTGAATATGATTATTTTGACCCGCGTGATTTAAAACCTACGTTGGAAACTAAGGCTATTAAAGGACTGTTTTTTGCGGGACAAATTAACGGAACCACAGGTTATGAAGAGGCGGCGGCACAAGGTTTATTGGCCGGGATTAATGCCGGATTATCAGTGCAGGAAAAAGAGGGTTGGTATCCGCGTCGTGATCAGGCTTATACCGGCGTATTAGTTGATGATCTTTGTACTCTTGGCACAAAAGAGCCATACCGTGTTTTCACTTCCCGTGCAGAATATCGTTTATTGTTGCGTGAGGATAATGCAGACATTCGTTTAACACCTATCGCTCACCAATTAGGCTTAATTGATGAAAAACGTTGGACGAGATTTAACCAAAAAATGGAAAATATTGAAAAAGAGCGTCAGCGTTTGCGGAGTATTTGGTTACATCCTCGTTCTGAACATTTAGCTGAGGCAAATCAGGTGTTAGGTAGCCCATTAGTGCGTGAAGCGAGTGGTGAAGATTTATTACGCCGTCCAGAAATTACTTACAAAATTTTGACCGCACTTTCTCCATTCCAACCGGCAATGGAGGATAAAGAGGCAGTAGAGCAGGTTGAAATAGCTATTAAATATCAAGGTTATATTGAACATCAGCAAGACGAAATTGAAAAACAAAAACGTCACGAAAATACGGTGATTCCGGATCGCTTTGATTATTCTTTAGTAACAGGATTATCCAATGAAGTACGTTCCAAGTTAGAGCAACATCGTCCGGTTTCTATCGGACAGGCAAGTCGTATTTCTGGGGTAACGCCGGCGGCTATTTCTATTTTATTGGTGAATTTAAAAAAACAAGGAATGCTAAAACGTGGCTTATAGTAAAGGAATGTAAATAATGGCTAACCTTGAATTAGAACTGAATGAAAAACTAAAAACACTGCTAAAACAGACCGCTCTTTGTATCACTGAACAACAACAAAATCAATTAGTTAAATTGGTTTTATTACTACATAAATGGAATAAGTCGTACAATCTGACATCAGTACGTGATCCGATGGAAATGTTAGTAAAACATGTTATGGACAGTATAGTAGTAAGTCCTTATTTACAAGGACATAAGTTTATTGATGTAGGAACGGGCCCAGGGCTACCGGGTTTACCTCTTGCTATTATTAATCCTGACAAGCACTTTGTGTTATTGGACAGTTTAGGTAAACGTATTAGTTTTATTCGTAATGCCGTACGTGAATTGCAATTAACCAACGTGGAATCAGTATTAAGTAGAGTGGAAGAGTATACTCCATCTCAGCTTTTTGATGGTATATTGAGCCGTGCTTTTACTTCATTGAAAAATATGACAGATTGGTGCAAGCATTTACCTGCTCCAAATGGCCTTTTTTATGCACTAAAAGGTATTTATAATAAACAGGAAGTGATTGAATTAGAAAATAAATTTCAAATAATTAAAGTTATCAAACTTAATGTTCCCGATCTAATTGGAGAGAGACATTTAGTATTATTAAAACGTACAGTATGAAATTTAACATTTTTTTAATAAATGTCATAAAAAGCCTGTTTTTAGCGCATTTTGAAGTTTTCATTTACTGTTTTGTGCGTTATAATCCAAAAGATTCTGTTGATTTACAGTTTAAATAATAAAAGGTTAAATATGTCGGCTGTGATCAATCGTGCCAAACAACATTATAGTAAAGTTCTTGTTTTTGAATCATTATTTATTTTAGGTTTTTGTTTGGTTGTATTGATATATAATGTAACAATGGCTTTTTCTCTTTTAGCAGGAATGTCAGCAGCTTATTTACCACATTGTTTGTTGGTTTTTTTTTCATAATTTGGCAAAAAAACAGTCAAAAACAACAGTTCTTTACCGTGGTGCAGGATTAAAATGGATACTAACAATAGTGTTTATTACAGTTTGTTTTAAATATATATCCAATTTGAATTTAACTGCTTTTTTTTCCGGTTATATTTTGATTTTAATATTGAATAATTTAATTCCCTTTGTAATAGTAAAGGAAAAAAATAGAAAAATTTAATCTATCAAAAGGATACGTTATGTCTGAACTGTCTACGGCTGACTATATAAGCCACCATTTATCATTCTTAAAAACAGGTGAAGGTTTTTCTGGCATTCACATAGATTCTTTGTTTTTTTCTATTGTTTCAGGGATTGTTTTTATTTACTTTTTTCATAAAGCAGCTAAAAAAGCAACAAGTGGTGTACCGGGAAAATGGCAATGTTTTGTTGAAATGCTCGTAGAGTGGGTTAACGGTGTAGTTAAAGATAATTTCCACGGCCCACGTAATGTAGTTGCTCCTCTCGCGTTAACTGTCTTCTGCTGGGTGTTCATTATGAACTCCATCGACTTAATTCCTGTTGATTTTCTTCCTCAACTTGCAAATCTTTTTGGTATTCATTACTTAAGAGCCGTACCAACCGCAGATATCAGTGCGACCCTAGGTATGTCAATCTGCGTCTTCTTCCTCATTATTTTCTATACGGTTAAATCAAAAGGTTTTGGTGGTTTGGTGAAAGAATATACGCTCCATCCTTTCAATCATTGGGCGTTTATTCCGGTAAACTTTATTCTTGAAACAGTGACCTTGTTGGCAAAACCGATTTCTCTTGCTTTCCGTTTGTTTGGTAACATGTATGCAGGGGAATTAATCTTTATTCTTATCGCTGTGATGTATTCTGCCAATATGGCGATTGCGGCATTGGGAATCCCGTTACACCTCGCTTGGGCAATTTTCCATATTTTGGTTATTACGTTACAAGCATTCATCTTTATGATGTTGACGGTGGTTTACTTAAGTATTGCTTATAACAAAGCAGAACACTAATTTTTATTAACCGGCTCTAGGGCTAAACTTAACTTCTATTGGAGAAAATTATGGAAACTGTAATTACAGCAACTATCATTGGTGCATCAATTCTTCTTGCATTTGCTGCATTAGGTACTGCAATTGGCTTTGCTATCTTAGGCGGTAAATTTTTAGAATCGTCAGCACGTCAACCGGAACTTGCTTCTAGTTTATTAACTAGAATGTTTATTGTGGCAGGTTTATTAGATGCGATTGCAATGATTGCTGTTGGTATTTCATTACTTTTCATTTTCGCAAACCCATTCATCGGCTTATTACAATAATTGCCTTATTTGCTTATCAACGTAAAACAAGCACAGTAAGGAGGACGTTGTGAATTTAAATGCAACATTGATTGGTCAACTTATTTCATTTGCAATTTTCGTGTGGTTCTGCATGAAATTTGTTTGGCCACCAATTATTAATGCGATTGAAACACGTCAAAGCCAAATTGCGAACGCTTTAGCATCGGCAGAAGAAGCTAAAAAAGAGCAAGCAGATAATAAAGCGCTTGCTGAGCAAGAAATTTCTAATGCAAAAATTAAAGCACAAGAAATTTTAGATGCTGCCAATAAACGTCGTAATGAAGTGCTAGACGAAGTGAAGATAGAAGCAGAAGAGCTAAAAGCAAAAATTATTGAGCAAGGTTATGCCGAAGTGGAAGCTGAACGTAAGCGCGTTCAAGAAGAATTACGTGTAAAAGTTGCCTCTTTAGCTATTGCCGGCGCTGAAAAAATTGTTGGGCGTACTGTGGATGAAGCAGCCAACAACGATATTATTGATAAACTAGTTGCAGAACTATAAGAAGGTTGAGCTTATGTCAGAATTAACTACGATAGCTCGCCCTTATGCCAAAGCAGCATTTGAATTTGCCGTTGAGAAAAGTGAAAAAGATAAAAGTGCGGTTAGAAAATGGGCTGAAATGTTGGATTTTGCTGCGCAAGTAGTAAAAGATGAAACTGTTCAGGCTTTTTTAAGTAGTTCTTTTTCACCACAAAAAGTAGCAGATACAGTAATTTCAATTTGTGGCGAACAACTTGATAAATCAGGGCAAAACCTTATTCGGTTAATGGCTGAAAATAAGCGTTTAACAGTACTTCCGACAGTTTTTAAACTATATCAGCATTATGTTGAAGAATATCAGGCTATAACGGAAGTACAAGTCATTTCGGCTCAACCGTTAAATGTAACACAGCAGGATAAAATTGCTGCAGCTATGGAAAAAAGACTTGCTCGTAAAGTTAAATTAAATTGCAGTGTGGATAACTCTCTGATTGCAGGGGTTATTATTCGTACAGATGATTTTGTAATCGACGGTTCAAGCCGTGGACAATTAGCTCGTCTGGCAAGCGAATTGCAATTATAAGAGGAATACAAGATGCAACTAAATTCGACTGAAATTAGTGAATTAATTAAAAAACGCATTGCCCAGTTTAATGTGGAAAGCGAAGCGCGTAATACGGGTACAATCGTTTCAGTAAGTGATGGTATTATTCGTATTCACGGTTTAAGCGAAGTAATGCAAGGTGAAATGATTGCGTTACCGGGAAATCGCTACGCAATGGCATTAAACTTAGAAAGAGATTCTGTCGGTGCAGTGGTTATGGGCCCTTATGCAGACCTTGCGGAAGGTATTGAAGTTCAATGTACAGGACGTATCCTTGAAGTACCGGTTGGCCGTGGTTTATTAGGTCGTGTGGTTAATACCTTAGGGCAGCCGATTGATGGTAAAGGTGAAATTGAAAATGACGGTTTTTCTCCGGTTGAAGTTATTGCTCCGGGTGTAATTGAACGTAAATCCGTTGATCAGCCCGTACAAACCGGTTATAAGGCAGTTGACTCTATGGTGCCAATTGGCCGTGGTCAACGTGAGTTGATTATCGGTGACCGTCAAACCGGTAAAACAGCTCTTACCATTGATGCTATTATCAACCAACGTGATTCAGGTATTAAATGTATCTATGTAGCGATTGGTCAAAAAGCTTCTACTATCGCAAACGTTGTGCGTAAATTAGAAGAACACGGTGCACTTGCCAATACTATCGTTGTTGCAGCGTCTGCATCTGAATCTGCAGCATTACAATACTTAGCACCTTATGCTGGTTGTGCAATGGGTGAATATTTCCGTGATCGTGGTGAAGATGCCTTAATCGTTTACGACGACCTTTCTAAACAAGCGGTTGCTTATCGTCAAATTTCCTTATTATTACGTCGTCCGCCAGGTCGTGAAGCTTATCCAGGTGACGTATTCTACTTACACTCACGTTTGCTTGAACGTGCTTCCCGTGTAAACGAAGAATATGTAGAAAAATTCACCAATGGTGAAGTTAAAGGAAAAACAGGTTCGTTAACTGCGCTTCCGATTATTGAAACACAAGCAGGTGACGTTTCTGCTTTCGTTCCAACTAACGTAATTTCTATTACAGATGGTCAGATTTTCTTAGAATCTAACTTGTTTAACTCAGGTATTCGTCCTGCGGTGAACCCGGGAATTTCTGTTTCTCGTGTAGGTGGTTCTGCACAAACTAAAGTTATTAAGAAACTTGCGGGTGGTATTCGTACTGCACTTGCACAATATCGTGAATTAGCGGCATTTGCTCAGTTTGCTTCAGATCTTGATGATGCAACTCGTAAACAACTTTCTCACGGTGAAAAAGTAACCGAATTGTTGAAACAAAAACAATTTTCTCCGCTTTCTGTTGCTGAGCAAGCAGTTGTGTTATTTGCGGTTGAATTTGGTTATTTAGACGATGTTGAGTTATCTAAAATTGCAAGTTTTGAAACCGCACTTCTAGATTATGCAAATCGTAATTATGCCGAGTTTATGCAAGAGCTTACTAAAACCGGTAACTATAATGATGAAATCAAAGATACATTAAAAGGTATTTTAGATAGCTTCAAAGCTAATAGTGCTTGGTAGTAACGGAGAAATAAGATGGCAGGTGCAAAAGAGATAAAAACCAAAATTGCCAGCGTACAAAGTACGCAGAAAATTACTAAGGCAATGGAAATGGTTGCAACCTCGAAAATGCGTAAAACGCAGGACCGTATGGCGGCATCTCGTCCGTATTCTGAAACTATTCGTAATGTTATCAGTCATGTGTCAAAAGCAAGTGTCGGTTATAAACATCCGTTCTTAGTAGAGCGTGAAGTTAAAAAAGTAGGTGTTTTAGTTATTTCAACCGATCGGGGAATGTGTGGCGGTTTAAATATTAATTTATTTAAAACGGTGTTAAATGAAATCAAAGCACGAAAAGAAAAAGGCACTACCGTTGAGTTAGGTTTAATCGGCTCAAAAGGTATCGGTTTTTTCCGTTCCCTCGGTTTAAATATTAAAGGCCAGCACTCCGGTTTGGGTGATAATCCAACTTTGGAAGAATTAATTGGTGTGGCGAATACCATGTTTGATGCCTATCGTAACGGTGAAATTGATGCGATTTATATTGCATACAATAAATTTGTTAATACGATGTCGCAAAAACCAAGCTTCCAACAATTGGTGCCTTTACCTGAATTGGAAAACGATCACTTAAGCGAAAGACAACAAGCTTGGGATTATATTTATGAACCTGATCCTAAAATGTTATTAGATAGCCTTTTAGTTCGTTATTTAGAATCTCAGGTTTACCAAGCAGTGGTAGATAATTTGGCTTCAGAACAAGCGGCTCGAATGGTAGCAATGAAAGCAGCAACAGATAACGCAGGTAATTTAATTAAGGACTTGCAGTTGGTGTATAACAAAGCTCGTCAAGCAAGTATCACAAATGAATTAAATGAAATTGTTGCCGGCGCGGCTGCAATTTAATAGAAGAGGAACGGTAATGGCAACAGGTAAAATTGTGCAAATCATCGGTGCGGTGATTGACGTCGAATTTCCACAAGATGCAGTACCAAAAGTTTATGATGCATTAAAAGTTGAATCGGGTTTAACCCTTGAAGTTCAACAACAATTAGGTGGTGGTGTGGTACGCTGTATCGCACTGGGGGCTTCAGACGGTTTAAAACGTGGTTTAAGTGTTGAAAATACCGATAAACCAATTTCAATACCGGTTGGTGTAAAAACCCTTGGTCGAATTATGAATGTGTTGGGTGACCCAATTGATGAACAAGGTCCGATTGGCGAAGAAGAACGTTGGTCTATTCACCGTTCTGCACCAAGCTATGAAGAACAATCAAACAGTACAGAATTATTAGAAACCGGTATCAAAGTTATCGACTTAATTTGTCCATTCGCGAAGGGTGGTAAAGTCGGTTTATTCGGTGGTGCGGGTGTAGGTAAAACCGTAAATATGATGGAATTAATCCGTAATATTGCGATTGAGCACTCAGGTTACTCCGTATTCGCCGGTGTAGGTGAGCGTACCCGTGAAGGTAACGACTTCTACCACGAAATGACAGAGTCTAACGTATTAGACAAAGTATCCTTGGTTTACGGTCAAATGAATGAGCCGCCGGGTAACCGTCTTCGTGTGGCATTAACCGGTTTAACTATGGCGGAAAAATTCCGTGACGAAGGTCGTGATGTATTATTCTTCGTGGATAACATCTATCGTTATACCCTTGCAGGGACTGAAGTATCGGCTCTTTTAGGCCGTATGCCATCTGCGGTAGGTTATCAGCCGACACTTGCAGAAGAAATGGGTGTGTTACAAGAACGTATTACATCAACCAAAACTGGTTCTATCACCTCCGTACAAGCCGTTTATGTACCTGCGGATGACTTAACTGACCCATCTCCGGCAACGACCTTTGCGCACTTAGACTCCACAGTAGTATTAAGCCGTCAAATTGCGTCTTTAGGTATTTACCCTGCGGTTGACCCATTGGATTCCACTTCACGTCAATTAGACCCGTTAGTAGTAGGTCAAGAGCACTATGATGTTGCTCGTGGCGTACAAGGTATCTTACAACGTTATAAAGAATTGAAAGATATTATTGCGATTCTTGGTATGGATGAATTATCTGAAGAAGATAAATTGGTTGTAGCGCGTGCGCGTAAGATTGAACGTTTCTTATCACAACCGTTCTTCGTTGCTGAAGTATTTAACGGCACACCAGGTAAATACGTTCCGTTAAAAGAAACCATTCGTGGCTTCAAAGGTATTTTAGACGGTGAATATGACCATATTCCTGAACAAGCGTTCTATATGGTTGGTTCTATTGAAGAAGTGCTAGAAAAAGCTAAAGATATGTAATCACTTCAAGCCTGATTAACAGAATTCTTGAAGGAGAAAACAATGTCAACATTTAACTTAACCGTAGTAAGCGCCGAATATAAAATTTTTTCAGGTAGTGTAAAAAGCATTCAAGCAAGCGGAATTGAAGGTGAGCTGGGAATTTTGGCAGGACATATTCCTCTGCTTACCGCAATTAAACCGGGGATTGTAAAAATCACCTTAGAAAACGGTAATGAAGAAGTCATTTATGTTTCTGGTGGTTTTTTAGAAGTCCAGCCGAATTTTGTAACCGTATTGGCTGATGTGGCTATCCGTGGTATTGAACTTGATGAAAATCGTATTTTGGCTGCTAAACGTAAAGCTGAGGAGAATATCGTATCTCGATCCGGCGATGCTAACCACGAGTTGCTTACTGCAAAACTATCAAGAGAATTGGCTAAATTACGGGCTTACGAGTTAACAGAAAAATTAGTTAAGAATAAACGCTAAAACTTAAAAAGCAAATTTTTGACTATTTCTTAATCATCACCTCAAAATCTAAATATCCGAGTTTGAGGTGATGATTCTTTTTTACTATCTATAAAATTCCCATATCTTAGCAGCTTCATAAATAACAGGTAAAAGTCGGCGGAATACATATCTGTCATGCCATATTTTTTGATAAACGGCTGAAAATTATCGGTAAAGCGTGAACCGCTGTAAGTTATCCCTGCTGCCGCAGAAAAACTGGCGCCGGCACCAATCAAGACAAAATCTGCGGTCTCAAGAGCAGATTTAACTACTTTCAATCGGGTTTCAAAGATCATTTTGGCTTCCTTAAAGACTAAAAAGCCTAGGGTAACAAGTTACCCTAGGTTAGGCATAATGCAACCCCGTTGGGGTTGGATGCGATAAATACCCTAGCGGGGTATGCTTATGCGTAACTGTGGGTATTTATATCCACGGTTCAAGCGGTTAAAGCGCCTGTTTCACCGCTACATCCAGTCCCGCCGTTGGGCGACCAAGTAATTTCTCAAGGGTTTTGTCTTCTGAGAATAACGCACCATTTGCAACATATATTTCACATTCAGCAGAGAATGCTGCAATTTCTTTTGGCAAACCCATTTTTACTAATTCATTAGCATAGTCAGTAGTTGGAATATCTACGTAAGGAATGTTCTTACCGGTTTGTTTGCTGATTTCTGCAGCTAAGTCAGCCAAGGTGTAGCTGGTTGAGCCGGAAAGTTCGTACGTTTGGTTATCGTGACCTTCACCTAGTGCGACGTTTACGGCTGCTTCTGCAAGTTCTGCGCGAAGTGCGGATGCAATACGCGCATTTTGGGCCGAACCATAAAATGCATTGTTTGCTATCGAGGCTGGGATAAGGTCTGTGTAATTTTCCGTGTACCATGTGTTACGCAAAATGGTGTAAGTGATGCCTGAAACTTTTAATGCAGCTTCGGTTTCAACATGTTCACTGGCAAGGCATTGCACGGTATTGTCGTTGGTAGCACCCAGTAAACTGGTGTAAATAATGTGTTTCACTCCTGCCTTTTTCGCCGATCCAATTACGTTATTGTGTTGTATGAAGCAACGTTTTCCAATTTCATTACTTGACACCAAAATTAACGTATCCACCCCTTGTAATGCCTCTACTTGCCCTTCTGTTTTTGAATAATCAAATTTGCGGGCTTCTACGCCGGAAATTTTTTCCGGGGAACGCACAAGCGCGATGACATTGGCGTTTTTGGCTTTTAATAAATTTAACGCGATTTCGCCGAAGTGACCTGTTGCACCGGTGATGGCG
>CAJPST010000059.1 GCA_905373425.1 uncultured Mesocricetibacter sp. | reverse complement strand
CAATAATGTTAATATAGGCACAACAAGTAAGTTCCCCCCCCACAATAAATAAGGAGCAAATTATGTATAACCACGTATTAGTTGCTGTTGATCTTTCCGACGAAAGTACATTTTTATTGGAAAAAGCGGCAAAAATTGCTAAACGTAACGATGCAAAATTGTCAATTATCCATGTTGATGTCAATTTCTCCGATCTTTATACCGGCTTGATCGATGTGAATATGTCGTCAATGCAGGATAGAATTTCAACCGAAACCCACCAAGCTTTAACGCAATTGGCAGAGCAAGCCGGCTACCCTATCACTGAAAAATTGAGCGGTAGCGGTGACTTGGGGCAAGTGTTGACAGATGCTATTGAGCAATATGATGTGGATTTGTTGGTAACCGGTCATCACCAAGACTTTTGGAGTAAGCTGATGTCCTCCACCCGCCAAGTAATGAACAATATCGCCATTGATATGTTGGTAGTGCCGTTGCGTGACGAAGAATAATATTCTCCTAAAAAAACTCTCTGAAAACCAACCGCACTTTCATCATGAAAATGGCTGTGCGGTTGTTTTTTATTTCGCCATATTTGCGTAAAAAGCCGTTCTATAAATAACAAAAATGTGCAACAATAGAAAGGATTTATTTATTGGATATCATAACCGGACAAGGTTTATAAATGAAAACAACAGCACAAATTAGACAATCATTTTTAGATTTTTTTCACAGCAAAGGGCACCAAGTAGTTGAGAGCAGCTCGTTAGTTCCCGAAAATGATCCGACATTACTTTTTACCAACGCTGGAATGAACCAGTTTAAAGACGTGTTTCTCGGTTTGGAAAAACGCGCCTATTCCCGAGCGACTACAGCACAACGTTGTGTACGTGCGGGAGGTAAACACAATGACTTAGAAAATGTCGGCTATACAGCTCGCCATCATACTTTTTTTGAAATGATGGGGAATTTCAGTTTTGGTGATTATTTTAAGCAAGATGCAATTAAATTCGGTTGGGAATATCTGACTTCCCCGCAATGGCTTGGACTTCCGGCAGAAAAATTGTATGTTACCGTATATGCCACAGATGATGAAGCCTATGACATTTGGTACAAAGATATCGGAGTAGCAGCCGATCATATTATTCGTATCGGCGATAATAAAGGTGCTCCTTACGCATCCGATAACTTTTGGGCGATGGGCGATACAGGTCCTTGTGGTCCGTGTACCGAGATTTTTTACGATCACGGAGAACAATACTGGGGCGGTTTGCCCGGCTCACCGGAAGAAGACGGCGATCGTTATATCGAGGTATGGAATATCGTCTTTATGCAATTCAACCGCTTAGCTGACGGCACAATGGAAAAACTGCCGAAACCGTCGGTTGATACGGGAATGGGATTGGAGCGAATGACTGCGGTCATGCAACATGTCAACTCCAACTATGAAATTGATATTTTTCAGAAATTAATTGCGAAAGCAGCCGAAATAGTCGGCATCACAGATTTAAATAACAAATCATTACGCGTTATTGCCGACCATATTCGTTCATGTGCTTATTTGGTTGCCGATGGCGTAATCCCATCAAATGAAGGACGTGGCTACGTATTACGTCGAATTATCCGTCGTGCCGTACGTCACGGGCATTTACTAGGTGCTAAAGAAGCGTTTTTCTACAAACTGGTGCCAACTCTAATCGAAGTGATGGAGGATGCAGGTAAACAGGTCAAAGAAAAACAAGTCAATGTAGAAAAATTATTACGCCTAGAAGAAGAACAATTTGCCCGCACACTTGAACGCGGATTAGTCCTATTGGACGAAGCGTTAGCAGGAGTGAAGAATGGTGTACTATCGGGCGAAACTGCATTTAAATTGTATGATACGTATGGCTTTCCTCTTGATTTAACTGCCGATGTTTGTCGCGAGCGCGATATTAAAATAGACGAAGCAGGGTTTGAGCGTGAAATGGAAGCTCAACGCTTACGCGCACAGTCGGCAAGCCAGTTTGGCATGGATTACAATAATATTATTAGGGTTGAAGGCACTACCCAATTTGAAGGCTATACGACAAGCGAAACTCATGCAAAAGTGACCGCACTTTTCTATGATGGTAAAGCTGTAGAGCGCATTGAGGCCGGCCAAAGTGCGGTAATAATTTTAGACAATACGCCGTTTTATGCCGAAATGGGCGGACAAATCGGAGACAGCGGTAACTTACAGAATGAAACCGTTTATTTTGATGTGAAAGACACTCAAAAATACGGCCAGGTGTTCGGTCACATCGGCGAATTAACTCGTGGCACGCTTTCCGTCGGTCAAACCGTAAATGCCAAAGTGGATGAGCAACGTCGCCAAAACACTGCTTTAAATCACAGCGCCACCCATTTATTACACAGTGCTTTACGTCAAGTGCTGGGAGACCATGTCGCACAAAAAGGCTCTTTAGTACAGGATCATGCATTGCGCTTTGACTTTGTACAACCTGAAGCAATTAGCAAGGCACAACTTGCCGAAGTAGAACGTTTAGTCAATTTCCATATCCGCGCTAATCACCCGATTGTCACTGAGGAAATGGATATTGAATCAGCCAAAGCCAAAGGCGCAATGGCATTGTTTGGCGAGAAATACGGTGATGTTGTCCGCGTGGTGACAATGAGTCCGTTTTCTATTGAACTATGTGGTGGTATTCATGCCAAACGGACAGGAGACATCGGTTTATTTAAGATTTTATCCGAAAGCGCAATTGCCGCCGGTATTCGCCGTATTGAGGCGGTAACCGGTGAAGGTGCGCTAGATTGGCTATATAATCAGCAGCATATTCTTCAACAGAGTGCTGATCTATTGAAGTCAGATCTAGTCTCATTGCCGGAAAAAATTCAGCAGCTACAGGATAAAGCGAAGAAAACCGAAAAAGAATTACAACAACTGAAAGAAAAAGCCGCGATGCAAGCAGGTTCCGACTTAGCGAAAAGTGCGGTCGAAATTAACGGCGTTTTAACCATAGTCAAACGGTTGGACGACGTGGAAACCAAATCGTTACGTGTCATGGTTGACGATTTGAAAAACCAGCTGGGTTCAGCTGTTATTGCTTTCGCATCAGAGGCTGACGGCAAAGTAAATTTAATTGTTGGGGTAACACAAGATTTAACCTCAAGAGTTAAGGCTGGCGAATTAGTCAATCTGATGGCTCAACAAGTTGGCGGTAAAGGTGGTGGCCGGCCGGATATGGCAATGGCCGGGGGTTCTCAGCCTGAACATATAGCTAATGCATTAACTGCCTGTTCCGATTGGTTAAAAACAAATTTATGATCGGATTTGCCGTCCGTCATTCACTGATAGGCGGCAAATTAAATAAGGAAATGGCCGACTTGATAAGGATATTGTTTAATCAATGATAATGATAAGGAGGTCTGTATGTTAATCTTAACCCGTAAGGTCGGCGAAAGTCTGCTTATTGGAGATGATGTATCAATCACGATTTTAAACGTTCGCGGTAACCAAGTAAAAATCGGAGTGAAAGCACCGAAGGAGATTTCTGTCCACCGAGAGGAAATTTATCAACGTATCAAACAAGCGGAAGATAAAGAACAATCTTAACGGATTTTATCAATATCACATAACTGGAGATTCTATGAGTAAGTTAACCTGTTTTAAAGCCTATGATATTCGCGGCCGTTTAGGCGATGAGTTAAACGCGGATATTGTATATCGGATCGGCCGTGCATTTGGGCAGTTTTTGAAACCGAAAACCATTGTCGTCGGGGGCGATGTTCGATTAAGTAGTAAAGAATTAAAAAGTGCGGTCACTAACGGCTTATTGGATTCCGGTGTAAATGTGATTGATTTAGGCGAGGTAGGAACCGAAGAGGTCTATTTTGCCACATCGTTCTTAAATACCGACGGTGGAATTGAAGTAACTGCCAGCCATAATCCGATGGATTACAACGGAATGAAGTTAGTACGTGCCGGCTCTCGTCCAATTAGTGCGGACACCGGTCTTGCCGATATTCAACGTTTGGCAGAAGAAAATAACTTCCCACCTATTGGTAAGCGAGGTGAATATAAACAACAATCCGTCATTGGCGATTACATTGAACGTTTATTATCCTACATTAATCTTGACAACATTAAACCGTTAAAACTGGTAATTAACTCCGGTAATGGTGCAGCAGGTCATGTCATTGATGCGATTGAAGCTCAATTTAAAGCAAAACAGGTACCGGTGGAAATTATTAAAGTTCACAATAATCCGGACGGTACTTTCCCTCATGGAATCCCTAATCCGCTTTTGCATGACAATCGTCAAGACACCATTGATGCCGTATTAGCTAACAAGGCAGATATAGGAATCGCTTTCGACGGCGACTTCGACCGCTGTTTCTTCTTTGATGAAAACGGTAGCTTCATTGAAGGTTATTATGTAGTCGGTCTGTTAGGACAAGCTTTCACACAAAAACAAAAAGGCGCAAAAGTGATCTACGATCCGCGTTTGATTTGGAATACAGAAAAATTGGTGGCCGAGAACGGCGGTGAAGCGGTCATGTCTAAGTCAGGTCACTCATTCATAAAAGAAAAAATGCGCGAAGTGGATGCCGTATACGGTGGTGAAATGTCTGCTCACCATTATTTCCGTGACTTTTTCTACTGCGACAGTGGCATGATTCCATGGTTGTTAGTTATGGAGTTGGTCAGCACCACAGGGAAGACCTTAGGCCAATTGGTTAATGATAGCATTGACTCTTATCCGTCTCCGGGCGAAATCAACAGCAAATTAACCGATGCCAAAACCTCCATTGCCCGCGTACGCGCCGCTTATGAAAAAAATGCAATTAAAGTGGACGAAACTGATGGCATCAGCATTGAATATCCGAACTGGCGTTTTAACTTACGTAGCTCTAACACCGAGCCGGTTGTACGTTTAAACCTTGAAACTCGTGGTGATAAGCAATTAATGCAAGAGAAAACTGACGAAATTCTCGCATTATTACGTCAATAATTGCAAAAAATCGTAAAAATCAACCGCACTTTGTTCTACCTCAAATGATAAAGTGCGGTCAATTTTTGAAGGAAAATGAAGGAAAATAAATGAAAGTTATTATCCCTGTAGCCGGCCTTGGCACCCGTATGTTACCTGCCACCAAAGCGATTCCAAAGGAAATGTTGACTTTGGTCGATAAACCCTTAATTCAATATGTGGTTAATGAATGTATTGCCGCAGGCATAAAAGAAATTGTGTTGGTCACCCATTCTTCCAAAAATGCTATTGAAAACCACTTTGACACCTCATTTGAATTAGAAACGATGCTGGAAAAACGGGTAAAACGCCAACTCTTGGAAGAAGTACGCTCTATTTGTCCCCGAAATGTCACTATTATGCACGTCCGCCAAGGGAACGCAAAAGGACTGGGACATGCTGTATTATGCGGTCGCCCGGTAGTCGGTAATGAACCTTTTGCCGTGGTATTGCCCGATGTACTGTTAGCGGATTTCAGTGCAAATCAGAGAAAAGAAAATCTGGCAGCAATGATTAAACGCTTTAAAGAAACCAATACCAGCCAAATTATGGTTGCTCCTGTTGATAAAAAAGACGTTAGCAATTACGGTATTGCCGACTGTGGCGAAATAGAGTTAAAAGGCGGTCAAAGTGCTAAAATTAACAGTATTGTCGAAAAACCAAACCATGAAGAAGCACCATCCAATTTGGCTGTAGTCGGGCGTTATGTGTTTTCTGCAAGAATCTGGGATTTATTGGAAAAAACTCCTGTCGGCGTAGGTGATGAAATTCAATTGACTGATGCAATTGATATGCTAATAGAAAAAGAAAACGTCGACGCTTTCCATATGACAGGACAATCTTTTGATTGCGGAGATAAAATCGGCTATATGCAGGCCTTTGTCGAATACGGTCTACAACATCCAAAATTAGGTGGGCCATTTAAAGATTATCTGAAAAAATTAGTAAAATCACTTTAATAACTTTCAGCTCTCCTTATCTATCTGATTTTTTTTTAGAAAGATAAGATTTCTACTAACAATCCGAATGTTTAACGCATCGGATTGTTATTTTTATGACTTTTGATAAAATACGGGAAAAAATTAAGGTTATTGATTAGGACATAATATGGCAAATTGGAACGGCAAATACATCAGCCCTTACGCAGAACACGGTAAAAAAAGTGAACAAATAAAAAAAATCACCGTTTCCGTTCCACTTAAAGTATTGGAAATACTTACCAATGAACGCACTCGTCGCCAAATTGCCAATCTGCGCCACGCGACCAACAGCGAATTACTATGTGAGGCTTTTTTGCATGCCTTTACCGGACAACCGTTACCGACAGATAAAGATTTATTGAAGGAACGCAGTGATGAAATTCCGGAGGAAGCCAAGTTAATTATGCGTGAATTAGGCATTAATCCCGATGAATGGGAATATTAAAAAGTTACAAAAAAGTGCGGTTTAAAAATAAGAAGTTTTTTTAACCGCACTTTTTTCCATTATGTACGCTATTCTTTTACGACATCTACCAAATTTTACACGCCGTATTTTTGGCGATATTCCTGCATAACGGGCAGATAAAGACGGTATTTGTCGTCCTGCGCAATAAAATCCATCAAATCATCTAAATCAATAATCGACAGAACCTCGCATTGATAATCTCGCTCTACTTCTTGAATGGCAGAAAGCTCTCCTTTACCACGTTCTTTACGGTTTAATGCAATTAAAACGGCACTTAATTCCGCTTGATTGGCAGAAATTAGTTCCATTGCTTCACGAATCGCCGTCCCGGCTGTAATAACATCATCCACCAGCAATACTTTACCTTGCAATGGCGAACCAATTAAATTACCACCTTCACCGTGATCTTTGGCTTCTTTACGATTAAAACACACCGGCTTATCGACTCCGAAGCGATTAAACAACGCAATAGATACCGCAGTACCGATGGGAATACCTTTATATGCAGGGCCGAAAATAACATCATAATCCAATTTTTGAGCTTGAAGAGCCGTTGCATAAAACTCTCCCAAGCGTGCCAAATCCGCACCTGTATTAAATAAGCCCGCATTAAAAAAATACGGACTCACACGTCCGGATTTTAACGTAAACTCACCGAAGCGCAATACGTTACGGCTAAGGGCAAAGCGAATAAATTCGGTTTTATAATTTTGCATAAAAAATTCACCGCTCTTTTATTGTGCCAATGCTTTACGCTGCGCCTCGAAAATAGCATCACAGCCCTGCTTTGCTAAATCCAGCAATTTTAATAACTCTTCATGACTGAATGCCTCGCCCTCCGCTGTGCCTTGCACTTCAATCATTCTACCGTCTTCCAGCATAACTACATTCATATCGGTTTCAGCCACGGAATCTTCTACATACTCCAAATCACATACGGCTTCACCCTCAACAATACCAACGGAAATTGCCGCCACTAATCCTTTAATCGGATTGGTTTTCAATGTACCTTCAGCAATCAACCCGTTAACCGCATCAATTAATGCCACGCAGGCACCGGTAATAGATGCTGTTCGCGTACCACCATCTGCCTGAATAACATCACAATCCAAGGTAATCGAACGTTCTCCCAACGCTTTCAGATCAATCATCGCACGCAAAGAGCGAGCAATTAAACGTTGAATTTCCATGGTTCGCCCAACTTGTTTACCTTTTGCTGCTTCGCGTTGCATGCGACTGTGAGTCGAACGTGGCAACATTCCGTATTCCGCCGTTACCCATCCCTGCTCCTGCCCTTTCAAAAAACGTGGCACACTATCTTCTACAGTTGCCGTGCAAATCACTTTGGTCTCACCAAATTCCACCAAGACCGAACCTTCGGCGTGCTTAGTATAGTGGCGGGTAATTTTAATCGGACGCGGTTGATTCACCGCCCGTTCGTTCGGACGCATTATATATTCCTTATTTCCTTGTAAAAAAGTGTATATATTTTAACACGCAAACTGACAGAAACGAAATTTAACAGTACAATGTGAATAAACTGATTTTTATATTAGGAATACACAATGATTTACAGTATGACTGCCTTTGCGCGACTTGAAATTAAGAAAGACTGGGGCGATGCGGTATGGGAAATCCGTTCGGTTAATCAACGTTATCTAGAAAATTTTCTCCGTTTACCCGAGCAATTTCGCAGCTTGGAAAACACATTACGTGAAAAATTACGCCAGAACCTAACCCGCGGTAAAATTGAATGCACCCTGCGTATTGACAATAAGCAACAAAATATCTCCAAACTGTCTCTTAATGAAGAACTGGCGCAGCAGGTGATCCAATCTCTGCAATGGCTAAAACAACAAGCCGGTGAAGGAGAAATTAACCTGAACGATGTGTTGCGTTATCCGGGCGTGGTAGAAATACCGGAACAAGATTTAGATATGATCAGCCAGGATTTACTGACTGCTTTTGATGAATTATTAATCGAATTTATCGCCATGCGCGCACGAGAAGGCGAAAAACTACAAGCCATTATTCAACAACGCCTTGACTCCATTACTCTTGAAGCGGAAAAAGTGCGGTCAAAAATGCCGGAGATTTTGCAATGGCAGCGTGAGCGTTTACAACAACGTTTTGAAGAAATTCAGCTTCAGGCAGATCCGCAACGCCTTGAGCAAGAAATGGTGTTATTGGCTCAACGTATTGATGTGGCTGAAGAATTAGATCGCTTACAAATGCACGTTAAAGAAACTTCATCTATTTTGAAAAAAGGCGGAGCGATAGGGCGAAAACTGGATTTCATGATGCAAGAGCTAAATCGCGAATCCAACACTCTAGCATCAAAATCCATCAATGCCGATGTTACGGCTTCAGCCGTAGAGCTAAAAGTATTGATTGAACAAATGCGCGAACAAATTCAGAACTTAGAGTAAGTTTAAAAAGGAAAGTAGTATGGCGGACATTATTAACCTGAAACAATACCGTATCATAGAGGCTAGTGGAGCGGAGGTAGAAAAATATTTACAAGGGCAGCTGACATGCGATGTAAGCAAATTAGAAATAGGTCAATCAACCATTACCGCACACTGTGATCCAAAAGGAAAAGTAAGTTCGATTTTTCGCTTAATCCGTTTATCCACCGAACAATTTTATCTGCTCATCAGAGTCGATTTACTGCCGGAGGCTCTGGAACAACTTAAAAAATATGCCGTATTTTCCAAAATCACATTTTCCCATATTGATACGCAAGTTATCGGCATAATCGGAGAAAATACCAACATCTCGGCCCAGATTCAACTCAAATTAGATGACCGATATCTGCTTATTAATCCGCAAAGTGCGGTAGATTTTAATGCTGACTTTACCATTTGGGATCTTGCCGACATTCAAGCCGGCTATCCAATTTTAACCAATAAAATGCAGCATGAATTTATCCCACAGGCACTCAACCTACAATGCTTGGAACACGCGATTTCTTTCCATAAAGGTTGTTATATAGGACAAGAGACGGTTGCGCGAGCTAAATATCGTGGCGCCAATAAACGAGCAATGTATACGTTGAAAACCCAAAACGATGGGACGGTGGAAATCGGCTCAGAACTGGAAATGCAACTTGAAAACGGTTGGCGTAAAACCGGTGTAATCCTGAATGCAGTTAATGTTAACGGTGAATTATGGCTCCAAGCAGTAATGAATAATCAACTTGAAAGCAACGTTAAATTTCGCTTACCCGAGAATGGTGCAGCACTTGAAATTTGCCCATTACCTTATAGCTTAGAAGATAAATAAATTCAAAGTGCGGTCATTTTCCACGGATTTTAAAACAGTAAGAATTTGAACCGCACTTTTTCATCTAAAGATTGAGAATTTTGCCCCTTTGCTGTAAACTATCTTCCCGTCTTGATACATTCATTTATCACTACTTTTTCATTTCAACATTATTTTTAGGTTCACTATGGCTACCAATTATATTTTTGTCACGGGCGGGGTGGTTTCGTCCTTAGGTAAGGGTATTGCTGCAGCATCTTTAGCAGCAATTTTAGAAGCGCGCGGGCTAAACGTCACTATGATGAAGCTCGATCCTTATATTAACGTCGATCCCGGCACGATGAGTCCAACCCAGCACGGTGAAGTGTTTGTAACCCAAGACGGAGCAGAAACAGACTTAGATTTGGGGCATTACGAGCGCTTTATCCGCACGAAAATGACCAAGCGAAATAATTTTACCACCGGCAAAATCTACTCCGAAGTGTTGCGTAAAGAGCGCCGTGGTGATTATTTAGGTGCCACCATTCAGGTGATTCCACACATTACTAACGAAATCAAAGCTCGTGTGATTGACGGATCGGCCGGACATGATGTGGCGATTATAGAAGTAGGCGGTACGGTTGGAGATATTGAATCTCTGCCGTTTCTGGAAGCCTTGCGTCAGCTCGCTGTGCAAGTTGGCCGTGAACGCACACTTTTCATGCACTTAACTCTAGTACCATACATTCCAACAGCCGGTGAAGTAAAAACCAAACCGACACAACATTCCGTAAAAGAATTATTGTCTATCGGAATTCAGCCGGACGTACTTATTTGCCGTTCCGATCGCATGATTCCGCCAAATGAACGAGCAAAAATCGCACTGTTCTGCAATGTGCCTGAAAAAGCCGTAATTTCCTTAAAAGATGTTAATTCCATTTATCAAATTCCGGCATTATTAAAATCGCAAGGGTTGGACGAATTTATTTGTCAGCGTTTTCATTTGGAATGCCCGGAAGCGGATCTGTCCGAATGGGAACAAGTTCTTTATCAAGAAGCCAATCCGACCGGTGAAGTCACTATCGGCATGGTGGGTAAATATACCGAGCTGCCGGATGCCTATAAATCAGTCAATGAAGCATTGAAACATGGTGGATTAAAAAATCGCCTAAGTGTTAATATCAAATATATTGACTCGCAAGATGTAGAAACCAAAGGCACTGAGATTTTAAAAGGATTGGATGGAATTTTAGTCCCAGGCGGTTTCGGCTATCGCGGAGTAGAAGGCAAAATTTTGACCGCCCAGTATGCACGCGAAAACAACGTCCCTTATTTAGGTATTTGTTTAGGAATGCAGATTGCGCTGATTGAATATGCGCGCAATGTAGCAGGAATGAATAAAGCAAACTCCTCAGAATTCAACCGCACTTGTGAACAACCTGTTATCGGCTTAATCACCGAATGGCAAGACGCGGAAGGTAATGTGGAAACCCGCAATGATAATTCCGATCTCGGCGGCACTATGCGCTTGGGAGCCCAAAAATGTCATCTGATGGAAGGTTCGTTAGCCCGTCAACTTTACGGTGCGGAAACTATTGAAGAACGCCATCGTCACCGTTATGAAGTCAATAACAATCTGTTACCACAAATTGAAAAAGCGGGTTTAAAAGTCACCGGCTTAAGTGCGGATAAAAAATTGGTGGAAATTATCGAAGTACCGAACCATCCTTGGTTTATCGCTTGTCAGTTCCACCCTGAATTTACCTCTACGCCACGTGATGGACATCCGTTATTTACAGGGTTTATTAAAGCGGCAAGGGAAAATCAGAAAAAATCAGGCTAAAACCCCATGCTAGATCAAAATATTGTGATTTTTAGCAAGACAAACAGATAAAATAGCTTTACTATAAGTTCGTTTTACATACCCATTTTAGATTAACTTAAAAGAGGCAAATACAAATAGCAAAAATCGTTAAAGCAATTGG
>CAJPST010000058.1 GCA_905373425.1 uncultured Mesocricetibacter sp. | reverse complement strand
GTAGGCTGATAGGTTCCACTAATGTCAATCCGTCTAGTGTCGTTACACACAAATCAGTGGTTTGAATTAAGGCTATTTCGTTTTCTAGAGACATTTATTTCACCCGCCCCGACATTAGCTGAAAGCTCAACACAAGCAAAAATACCACCAGAACCGGTTGCAGAAAAATCCATGGTGCCTCGTAATAATAAGGAAACAATTCGGTCATCATTAAACCTAATTCAGGTGTTGGCGGACGCAAGCCGACATTCACAAATCCTAAAGTTGCCAATGCCAACACGGCATTACCTGCTGCAAAGGCGCTTAGAGTCATTACTACCGGCGCAAGTTTCGGAAAAAAATGGCGCTTAAAACAATACCAAAACCCCATCCCCATTAAACGGGAAGACTGGATTTCCGCACTGCCCGCAATGGTTTGCGTTAACGCTCGAACAATACGGAAGAACTCCACCCACATAACCAATGAAATTCCCAAATAGAGTGCCCAAAACGTTCCCGGTGCAATAGCGGCAAATAATAAAATCAACAACAACCCAGGCAGTGCCATAATAATATCGCTACAAAAAGTTAAAATGCGATCAGTCCAACCGCCGAGATAGCCTGCCAAAATACCGAATAACAAACCAAACAACAATGAACAACCGACAGATAACAAAATCAACGAAAAAGATAAGCGAATTGCCGAAGCCAGACGAGACAGCATATCACGCCCGAAGTGATCGGTTCCGAACCAATAAAGTGCGGTCGGTTTTTGCAGAATTTTATTCAAATTCTGAAACGCCTCATCCATCGGATAAAAATACGGTTGCAAATAAGCAAACGCCAATAAAAAACACAGCAAAAACGCACCGCACTTTTGCGCAACAGACCAGGATTTAAACACTATTGCTCCCCTCCGTGATAGCGGATACGGGGATCAATCAACCGATTTAACATATCCACTGCCATATGCAGCAACACAAAAATAGCTCCCATAATCAGCGCCGTACCTTGAATCATCGGCACATCGCGCGCAATCACCGCGTGAACCAGCGCATGTCCACTGCCCGGCCAAGCAAATAGGCTTTCCACAATTACCACGCCTTCAATCAAATAAATCAGCTGCACAGAGTGATAGGCTAAAATTGGAATAGCCACATTACGCAAGCCGTGGCGGACAAAACGTAATGTTTTATTTAGCCCTTTCAAGCGGGAAAATTGATAGTATTCCGATGTTGCCACTGCCACCATCGCATTACGGCTAACCCGTATTGACACCGCAGAAAGCCCCAATGCCAATGTTAACGCCGGTAAAAAGAAATGTTGTAGCTCTCCATAACCCGCCGCCGGCAACCATTTAAGTTGTACGGAAAATAAGGTAATCAACGCAATACCAATGATAAATGCAGGAAAAGAACGCAATAAGGTGCTGAAAATTAATGTGAAACGATCGAACAATCCTTGCGGTTTCATTGCCGCCAGCAAACCTAACGGCGGCCCGATTAAAAATGCCAGCAGCAAGGCTACCAATGCTAATGCGAATGTGTGACCGAATTGATGTCCGATCAACGCCCATACACTTTCACCACTGACCAAGGATTTCCCTAAATTCAACTGAAGCAAATCCGTCAACCAACTCACATAGCTCCGCCACCACGGCAAGTCCAAACCTAACTCTGCCTGCACCAAAGCCGCGGCGGCGCTATCGGTTTGGTCATAACCATAACGACTGGCAGCAATCCTATACGCCATATCTCCCGGCAACAAACGAGTCAGTACAAAGGTCAACGTTCCGACCGACCAAATAACCAGAAAAAGTTGAATAAGGCGTTTAGCAAGGATATTTAACACGATGTTTCCTTACATTACCAAGACAGCTTATTCAATTTAAAACTCCGCTCAAAAGGATCAATCTCCAATCCTTTCAATGCCTTATTAGCTACGGCTGTCTGTTGATAATAAACCACCGGAATTAACGGACGTTGTTGATAAATAATCTCAGCGGTTTTTTGCTTCAAGCCTGCCTGCTCATCAGCATTGGTCGTTACCTCCAAACGCTTCAAGGTGTCGGTTAACTCATTGCTTGACCAATTCATCACACCCCAATCACTGCCATTCGGAGCAAAATCCTGCAAAAACGCGCCCATCACATCAGGCACCAGTCCATAATTGCGCGCATATAATCCCATTTCCAAGCTACCGTCTTGATGGCCGGCGGGAATTTCCGAAAAGTTTCCGACGAAACCGTTACATCAACACCAATCTGCTTCCATTGATTTTGTAATGCAGTCGCAATAAGTGGCAATTCAGGGCGATCGGAAAACGTGCGCAAAGTAAATTTAAACGGTTTACCGTCTTTCAACAGCATTCCCTGCTCGTCGGTTTTATAGCCTAAATTCAGTAAACGGGATTTAATTTCCGCGTAATCCGGCTGTTTGCTTTCCAGTTTCAAACGCCATGCAGAAAAAGCTTCCGGCACAATTTGTTCCGCAGCGCCATTATCGATTCGCAATACGGATTGCGCAATGCCGCGACGATCAATCGCGTCGCTTAACGCTTGTCGTACTGCCACATCAGCAAACAACGGATGAGCTACATTCACTTTAAGCTGAATGGTACGCGCAATAGATTTGGATTGAATGTTTAAATTCGCATCTTGTTTTAAACGGTTAATGCTCGCCGCATCAAGATTGAACACCAAATAATTCGGCTCGCTTTGCGCTAATAAGGTGCGTGTTTCGCTACGACTATTGGCTAAATAAATAATTTTTTCAATTTTTGCTTTCTCACCCCAATAATTGGCAAAGGCGGATTGCTCAATTTTTTGTGGCGGCTCAATTTTATCCGCCTTATAAGGTCCGGTTCCCACGATTTTCACTACATTATTTTGCTCATCAAATGCTGACTTTGCCAACACTATTGCAGTGGAATGCGCTAAATATGCAGGAAATGAAATCAATGGCTCCGCCAAGGTAATTTGCACGGTTTTATCATCAAGTGCGGTCACTTTTTGAATAGAAATATTTTTCAGCGGAGTCGGTTTGGTTAACGCTGCTTGCAAGCTCTGCACCACATTTGCAGCCTGCAACATTGAGCCGTCATGGAATTGCACTCCGTCACGCAACTTAAACGTCCACTCATCCCCCTTTGCATTAGACGACCAGCTCTCTGCCAGCCCCGGCAATAAGTTGCCTTTTTCATCAGCTTCCACCAGTGTTTCAGCCAATTGCAAACGTTGAAAGATATAGCCGGATTTGCTCGGATCAACGGAAGTGATCTCCCAAGGCGTCACCACATTCAATTCTTGCTGCTTTGTTAAAACGGGCTGATTTTCGACCGCACTTTTAGATTTTTCCGCAGGTGTGGCGCTTTGATCACAGCCAAACAGCCCAACCGCCCCTAACATCAATGTACACAAAGATAAAACTTTTTTCATAAAATTTAAAATCCTCTTTAAAAACTAGACTATCTAGAATTTTTAGGGAAAGAAATTTAGCATAACGGCAAACCAATTGCACGAGTTATTTTTTAAAGAAAAATAAGAAGGTAAATTATGGCTATCGTCTGCATTATCTGTACATCGTTTAATGCTGTTGCGGTCACTAAAAAACGGATTTTGCAAGGAGAGGAAAAATTACAGAGACAAGTTAGGTTGGTTTTTATTAAGGAAGTGTGTTAATCCCTTTCGTTCAGTGCGGGTGGGCTTTCGACTTAAGAGCGTTAGAGTATACTAATTTTTTACAACTTGCCATAAAGATAAAATTGCTAATTATTCCCATTAAAATACTGAGAGAATTCCTTTTTTGAGGTAGATCACAAAACCGTTATAAATTTATAAAAAGTAGTTATTTCTTTAGGAAAATAATGGCAGAATTAAACTGTACGCTAAGTCTATTAGGCTTTAATGAATTTTTACTTTTACTATTACCGGAGGAAATATCGTGCAAAGCGTAAATGTCGATATTGCGATTGTAGGAGCCGGCGGTGGCGGTTTACGTACCGCTATTGCAGCAGCAGAAGCGAACCCTAATCTTAAAATCGCATTAGTTTCAAAAGTGTACCCAATGCGTAGCCATACGGTGGCGGCAGAAGGTGGTGCGGCAGCAGTTATTAAAGAAGAAGATTCTTATGATAAACACTTCCATGACACTGTGGCCGGTGGAGACTGGCTGTGTGAACAGGATGTGGTGGAATATTTTGTTGAACATTCTCCGGTAGAAATGACTCAACTTGAGCGTTGGGGTTGCCCTTGGTCTCGTCGTCCGGACGGTGATGTGAACGTGCGCCGTTTTGGTGGAATGAAAATCGAGCGGACTTGGTTCGCAGCGGATAAAACCGGTTTCCATATGTTGCATACGCTGTTCCAAACGTCTATTCAATATCCGCAGATTCAACGTTTTGATGAACACTTCGTGTTAGATATTTTAGTTGATGATGGTCATGCACGCGGCATGGTAGCAATGAATATGATGGAAGGCACCTTGGTACAAATCAATGCTAATGCGGTAGTTATCGCAACAGGCGGTGGCTGTCGAGCGTTTAAATTCAATACTAACGGCGGCATTGTAACCGGGGATGGTCTTTCAATGGCATATCGTCACGGTGTGCCGTTACGCGATATGGAATTCGTACAATATCACCCAACCGGTCTTCCGAACACCGGTATTTTGATGACTGAAGGTTGTCGCGGTGAGGGCGGTATTTTAGTTAATAAAAATGGCTATCGCTATTTGCAAGATTACGGTTTAGGCCCTGAAACACCTGTTGGTAAACCGGAAAATAAATATATGGAACTTGGTCCGCGTGATAAAGTTTCTCAAGCATTCTGGCAAGAATGGCGTAAAGGCAATACGTTAAAAACCGCTAAAGGCGTAGATGTAGTGCATTTGGATTTACGCCATTTAGGTGAAAAATATTTACACGAACGTTTACCGTTTATTTGTGAATTATCCAATGCCTATGAAGGCGTTGACCCGGTTAAAGAACCAATTCCAGTGCGTCCTGTAGTGCACTACACCATGGGGGGGATTGAAGTAGATTTCAACAGTGAAACCCGTATTAAAGGTCTATTTGCTGTGGGCGAATGTGCATCTTCAGGCTTGCATGGAGCGAACCGCCTAGGTTCTAACTCCTTGGCTGAATTGGTGGTACTTGGTCGCGTTGCAGGTGAACATGCGGCACAACGTGCATCAGAAGCTAAATCTGCAAACCAAAGCGCGGTTGATGCTCAAGCCAATGATGTTGTGCGTCGCTTGGAAGATCTCTTCAAACAAGAAGGCACAGAAAACTGGGCTGATATCCGTGAAGAAATGGGAAGCGCCATGGAAGAAGGTTGCGGTATTTATCGTACTCAGGAAAGCATGCAAAGTGCGGTCGATAAAATTGCCGAATTAAAAGAACGTTATAAACGGATCCGCATTTCCGATCGTTCCAGTGTATTCAATACCAATGTGCTCTATACGGTGGAATTAGGTTATATTTTAGACGTAGCTCAATCTATCGCAAATTCTGCGATTGAACGTAAAGAATCGCGCGGTGCCCATCAACGTCTGGATTACACTGAGCGTGATGATGTGAACTACTTGAAACACACGCTTGCCTTCTATAACGGAGATAGCGCGCCACGTATTGAGTACAGCGACGTGAAAATCACCAAATCCCAACCGGCAAAACGTGTTTATGGTGCCGAAGCAGAAGCTCAAGAAGCAGCTGCCAAAGCTAAGGAGCAAGCAAATGGCTAATCAAGCAATTATGAATGTTGAAGTATTGCGCTACAACCCTGAAGCGGATAAAGAGCCATACTTACGCACTTATCAAGTCCCTTATGATAACCAAACGTCCTTGCTTGACGCATTGGGCTATATTAAAGACCGTCTTGATCCTGAGTTGTCTTATCGTTGGTCTTGCCGAATGGCGATCTGTGGTTCCTGTGGGATGATGGTAAACGGTTTACCAAAACTGGCCTGTAAAACGTTCTTACGTGATTACAGCGGACATATGCGTATTGAAGCCTTAGCAAACTTCCCGATTGAACGTGACTTAGTAGTAGATTTAAGCCACTTTATTGAAAGTCTGGAAGCCATCAAACCGTATATTATCGGTAATAAAATGCCGGAATTGGATGGTAAACCGCATCCTTCTTCCGAACTGGCAAAAAGCCGTACTAAACAAACACCGAAACAGTTGGAAAAATACCGTCAGTTCTCTATGTGTATTAACTGCGGTTTATGTTATGCCGCGTGTCCACAATTCGGTTTAAATCCTGAGTTTATCGGTCCGGCAGCCTTGACTATGGCACATCGTTACAATTTGGATAACCGTGATACGGGTAAAGCGCAACGTATGCCGTTACTAAACAGTGAAAACGGAGTTTGGAGTTGTACTTTCGTCGGTGCGTGTTCTGAGGTATGTCCGAAACACGTTAACCCTGCCGCTGCAATTAACCAAGGCAAATTGGAAAGTGCGAAAGACTATCTCATTTCAATGATCAAACCGAAAGCATAGGGGGTTCCATGACAGTTACAACAACAAAACGCAAAAAATATGTGCGTGAAATGACCCCGACTTGGTGGAAAAGCTGGGATTTCTATAAATTTTATATGGTGCGCGAAGCAACTGCATTACCAACCGTTTGGTTCAGTTTAGTGTTGCTTTACGGCGTGATTTGCCTCGGCAAACCGATGGGCTTTGTGGAAAGTTTCATTCCGTTTTTACAAAACCCGCTTGTGGTGATTCTTAATATTATTTCACTGGCAGCATTAATTTTACACGCTGTGACCTTATTCGACATGACGGGAGAAGTTATGTCGGGCACGACCGGATTACCGTCCACTCTTATTCGCAACGCATTGCGCATCGCATTTGCTGTTGTGACCCTATTGGCGTTAATCTTGGTATTCATCTAGGGAGGAGAGAAAATGAATAATCAACAACCAAAACGTTCAAACGAACCACCTGTCTGGTTAATGTTTAGTGCAGGCGGAATGGTGAGCGGTCTCGCGTTTCCTGTGCTGATTTTTATCTTGGGAATTTTATTACCGTTCGGTATTATTTCACCGGACAATATTATCGCCTTTGCACATAACTGGTTTGGCAAATTAGTCATTTTAGCCCTGACTATCTTCCCTATGTGGGCAGGATTACACCGCGTTCATCACGGTATGCATGATCTGAAGATGCATGTTCCTGCCGGCAATGTGATTTTCTATGGGTTAGCTGCACTATACAGTGTGATCGCATTATTTGCGGTTATCAGTGTCTAGTTTTATTCTTATGGCTAAAAACCTCTTTTGTCAGCATAAAAGAGGTTTTTTATTTTTATCGAAAAACTGACCGCACTTTGCGCGGTTATCTATAAAGAAAAGCCTGAATCGCTTATACATTCCATATTTCTGAAAGCATCAGGCATATAAAATAATGAGGAAACACTCAATGAGTAACATTTACAAACTTACCGGCACATTACAGCATTACGTTTGGGGCGGAAAAGACTATATTCCTACCCTGTTACATATCGCCAAAGCGGAACAATATTACGCCGAATATTGGCTGGGCGCGCACAGTTCTTCTCCCTCGTTAATTGAAACGAACGGTTCGTCTCAACCATTAACCGAATTTTTAGCACAAAATCCAACCGCTCTTGGTGCACAAAGTCGCGCCTTATTCGGTGATGGATTACCTTATTTATTAAAAATTTTGGATGTGAAAAAACCGCTTTCAATTCAATTGCACCCGACGAAGAAACAAGCAGAAATCGGATTTGCTGCTGAAAATGACAACAAAGTGGATTTAAAAGATCCTAAACGCACTTATAAAGATAATAACCATAAACCGGAGATGATGATTGCTCTGTCTGATTTCTGGCTATTACATGGTTTCAAAAGCAAAGGCAAAATTATCGATACCTTAAAAACTCGTCCAAGTTTGACCGCACTTTGCGACAAACTGGCAACTCAGGATTTACACGCTTTCTATGCCGATATTATGCAAGCGGAGCAAAATCAACTTGAAACCTGGTTGAATCCGATTATCAACGCCAACCAAACGGCTTATCAAAATAATGAGCTAACACTTGATAACCCTGATTATTGGGTATTGTATTCAATGGAATCAATGGATATTCCGGCCGATAAACTTGATGCAGGGCTGATTTGTTTTTATCTGTTTAACATTGTTCACATCAAACCGGGTGAAGGAATTTTTCAAGATGCAGGCATTCCGCACGCCTATTTACGCGGACAAAATATTGAATTAATGGCTTGTTCGGACAATGTCATTCGTGGCGGTTTAACCCCGAAACATATTGACATTCCGGAGTTATTAAAAGTTATCGACTGTCGCGAAGTGGAACCGCAAATTATCCCACCTGCACCAGCGGATAAACCGGTTTTCACTTATTCTACTCCGGCGAAAGACTTTGCATTGGAAAACGTAAACTGTCGGAAAGGTGCACTGATTCAAAGCAAATCGGAAAGCGCGACGATTTTATTAGTGATGAAAGGTAACGTAAAAATTCACGAAAAATCCACCGCACTTTCTCTCAGCCAAGGGGAATCTGCCTTTATCTGCGCCAACACGGCGTATGAAATTGAAGGTGTAGAGGACGGCTACTGTGTGCTGGCAAAACTGCCTTAAGATCTGAATTTGGCATAGTAGCAAGAAAAATCAACCATTTTCCCTACTATGCCAAATTATCGAGAGAGCGTTCTGAGGGAACTTAAACCTGTCCCATCATCAACTGTCATTCTGCCCGGCTAATAAGTGTTTTAGCAACGAACCGTCCCACAGGGCTCGTTTAATTAATGCAAATGCACCAATCACATCTTCATTATGCAACTCTGAAGCTACCAATGGCGTATTTACCACAAAAGATGGCAAAGCATGAGTTTCCAGCGTTTTACGGATAGCCGCAAATAGAATATTCTTCGCCTGTGTAATCTCACCCGAAATCACAATTTTTTCCGGATTAAACATATTTACGCTCATCGCCAATACACGCCCGATTTGAACACCGACATGCTCGATCAATTCGGTGGCGACTTCGTCTTGCTTATTGCTTGCTTTACAAATAGCTTCAATATCGTGGCTTTCCAGTGACAGCCATTTACTGTGATAGCCGTCTTCCAGCATTTGTTGCATTTTATTTTCAATCGCAGAATTACTTACCACAGTTTCCAAGCAACCAACATTGCCACACAAACAACGTTTGCCAAGGGGATCTACCTGAATATGTCCGATTTCACCCGCATTACTTTTATAACCTTGAAACACCTCATGATTAATCACAATTCCCGCGCCTACACCGCGATGAATGCGCAATAATAAAGAATCAAAACAATCCTTCGTTACGCCAAAATAATGCTCCGCTAACGCAAGACTGCGTACATCCTGTCCGATAAACGTCGGCAGATTGAAACGGTTTGCAATGCGATTCGCCAAATCCCAAGGTTCGTTTAATACAAAGTGCGGTAAATCTTCAATCAGATTTTTACTATTCACAAAACCCGACACAGTGATACCAATAGCGATCAGTTCGCTACCACGTTTTTCATTTTGGCGAATAAACTCTTCAAGTTGCTCAATTAAATATTCTTCAATAAGCGCAATCTCGTGTGTGTCGGGTAGCTCTAGATTTTGTTTTTTTAACAATTTAGTCGACAAATCCATCATTGCTAGGATCAGTTCTTCCCGACCGAAATGAATAAGTAAGGTACGAAATGCTTTATGTTCCGATACGATAGAAGTTGCACGACGGCCACCCGTCGATTGTTGTTGCTCTACTTCTTTAATTAACCCACGCGCCAACAGGTTACGCGTAATTTTTGTGACACTGGCAGGCGCAAGCTGACTAAGCTCGGAAATCTGAATACGCGAAATAGGGCCTTGTCTGTCGATTAGTTTATATACAACTGCGCTATTCATCTGTTTAACCAAATCCACATTCACAATTTGATTAATTTGCATTCTTCCGTCCTTCTGTCGTCTTGCCTGTTTTATGTTATTTTAAAATGAATTGCCATTAATTTCTAGCATAAAAAAAGTGGCGCTTAACGCCACTAAAAACGCAGGAAGAAATATCTAAAGTGCGGTCGAAAAAATTGAAGTTTTTCGAATTTTATCAAGATTAGGTTAATTGGCTTTCCATTCGCCGTTCACTGCGGTGCCAATCACTTTGAAATCGTGCGTGAACACCGTCAAATTCGCAATTTTACCTGCTTCGATAGAACCTAAATGATCATCTACACCAATTGCCCTAGCCGGGTAAAGATTGCACATCCGCAAGGTTTCATCAAGTGAAATGCCAACTTTTTTCACAGCATTTTCCACCGATTCGATCATGGTCACCGATGCCCCTCCGAGCGTACCGTTGGCATCATAACATTTACCGTCGCGAACATATACGGTTTTACCGACGAAGATGAAAGACTCAATGTCGGAACCAGCCGCCGCCGTTGCATCAGTAACAATACAAAGTTTGTCACCCTTAACTTTTTTTGCAATGCGAACGTTTCCGAATTCAACGTGCAATCCGTCTACAATAATACCCGCGTAAAGATCGCTGTCCAACACCGCACCAACGACTCCCATCGCACGTCCTGAACTAATCGGCGACATGGCATTGTGTAAATGGGTCGCAAATCCAATTCCTTTTGCAATTGCCTGGTTGGCAACTTCATAGGTCGCATTAGAATGCCCAAGGGAAACTATAATTCCTTTTTCGACAAAATCAGCAATGTATTGCGTAGTCGGGTTCTCAGCTGCCAAAGTAATTTTAGTGATCACATCCGCATTGTCACACAAAAATGTTTTCATTTCCGGCGTAATTTCACGGATATATTCTTCACGGTGTACACCTTTTTTTTCTTTGCTGAGGTAAGGTCCTTCCAAGTGTAAACCTAATGCTTGATTTCGATATTTCGCTAAATAATCACGCATAACCTTGACCGCACTTTTCATGCCTTCATCAGGTGATGTGATAAAGGTTGGCAAATAACTGGTCGTTCCCGATTTAAGATTGGTCGCCTGCATAATTTCCAAGGTTTCCACTGTGGTTTGTTCATTGAACATCACTCCACCACAACCATTTAATTGCAAATCAATAAATCCGGCTGTCAGATTATTGCCGTTTAAATTAACTTGTTGAATTCCATGTGGTAATTTTTCTTCAGGCACTATCGCTTTAATAAGATCATTTTCTACAATCACAGCATGACCATATAAAATTTCATACCCAGTATAAATAACACCATTCGTAAATGCATATTGCATGACGCACTCTCCTTTATTTTTTATAAGACGCTGTGAATTGCTCGCGCTTCCAGCTCCGTAAAATATTTCACCGTTTTCACTTTCAACTCTTGTGTAGCAGGTTCATCGCAAACTACCAACCAGTGGCGATGTAATTGCAATGCACTGACCGTCCAAAAATGGTTTACACTTCCTTCCACACAAGCCTGCAATGCCAATGCCTTACTATGCCCGGTGATTAATAACATCACTTCTTCCGCATCTAATAAGGTAGCCACACCGATAGTTAAAGCGTATTTAGGCACCTGAGAGACATCATTATTAAAAAAACGTGAATTGGCAATTAATGTGTCTTCCGTCAAGGTCTTAATCCGTGTGCGGGAACTGAGTGAAGATGCCGGTTCATTGAAGGCAATATGCCCATCCACACCAACACCACCCAGAAATAAATTAATTTTGCCGTAGGATTTGATTTTTTCTTCATAACGACGACATTCCGCATCATGATCATCAGTAT
>CAJPST010000057.1 GCA_905373425.1 uncultured Mesocricetibacter sp. | reverse complement strand
CCGATTGTACCCACGTTAACGTGCGGTTTTGTACGTTCAAATTTTTCTTTAGACACGATTAAATTTCCTTTTGTTAAGCCCCAAAAGTGCGGTCACTTTTGGGGGTATTTTGTTACATTAATTATTTTTTGCGCGCTTCGATGATAGCATCAGCTACGTTCTTCGGTGCTTCAGCATATTTCAGTGGTTCCATTGAATATGACGCGCGACCTTGAGTTTGCGAACGCAGATCTGTTGCATAACCGAACATTTCTGAAAGCGGAACTTCAGCATTGATTTTTACAACAAATTCATTTGCTTCCTGACCATTCACCATTGCACGACGACGGCTTAAATCACCGATTACATCACCTACATAATCAGGCGGAGTTTCAACTTCAACCTTCATGATCGGCTCAAGTAATACCGGGTTTGCTTTTGCGAACGCTGCTTTAAAGGCGATAGAAGCTGCCAATTTAAATGCCAACTCGGAAGAGTCTACATCATGGTATGAACCGAAGTGTAAACGAACACCAATATCAACTACCGGATAGCCTGCTAAAGGACCGGATTTAAGTTGTTCTTGAATACCTTTGTCAATTGCCGGAATGTATTCACCAGGAATAACACCACCTTTGATCTCATTGACAAATTCATAACCCGGACCTTCAGGTTCTAATGGGTACAAGTCGATGACTACGTCACCGTATTGACCACGACCACCAGATTGTTTCGCATGTTTACCTTGAACATCATTAACACGAGTACGAATAGTCTCACGATAGGATACTTGTGGTTTACCGATATTCGCTTCTACTTTAAATTCACGGCGCATACGGTCAACAATGATATCCAAGTGTAACTCACCCATACCGGAAATGATAGTTTCTCCGGATTCTTCATCAGTGTGAACACGGAAAGAAGGGTCTTCCTGTGCCAGACGACCTAATGCAATACCCATTTTCTCTTGGTCTGCTTTAGTTTTTGGTTCTACTGCAACAGAAATTACCGGTTCAGGGAATTCCATACGCTCAAGGACAATTGGAGCATCCTGTGCACATAGGGTATCACCTGTACCAACATCTTTCAAACCGATTGCTGCTGCAATGTCACCTGCGCGAACTTCTTTAATTTCTTCACGTTTGTTAGCATGCATTTGTACTATACGGCCAAAACGCTCACGTTTGTCTTTCACAGAGTTCAATACGGTATCACCGGAATTAATTACACCGGAGTATACACGGAAGAAAGTTAAGTTACCTACGAACGGGTCGGTTGCAATCTTGAATGCAAGTGCTGCAAACGGCTCATCGTCACTTGCATGACGCTCGTCTTCGGTCTCGTCAGGATTAATACCTTTGATCGCCGGAATATCGGTTGGTGCCGGTAAATAGTCAATTACCGCATCAAGCATAGCTTGAACGCCTTTATTTTTAAATGCAGAACCACAGCAAACAGGAATAACTTCACCTGCTAATACGCGTTGACGTAAACCGATTTTAATTTCTTCTTCAGTCAGATCTTCGCCACCCAAATATTTTTCCATTAATTCTTCGGAAGATTCGGCTGCTGCTTCAACAAGGTTTTGGCGCCACTCTTCACAAGCTTCCAACATATTGGCAGGAATATCTTCATAAGTGAATGTCATACCTTGATCCGCTTCATTCCAGTTGATTGCTTTCATCTTGATTAAATCAACTACGCCGACAAAGTTTTCTTCCGCACCAATCGGAAGCTGTAATGGCACAGAGTTACCGCCTAAACGACTTTTAATTTGCTCAACTACGCGTAGGAAGTTGGCACCGGTACGGTCCATCTTGTTTACAAATGCAATCCGCGGCACTTGATATTTATTAGCTTGACGCCATACAGTCTCGGATTGAGGCTGAACGCCACCCACCGCACAATAAACCATTACTGCACCATCAAGTACACGCATTGAACGCTCTACTTCAATAGTAAAGTCAACGTGTCCCGGGGTGTCGATAATGTTAATACGATGTTGTTCATATTGTTTTGACATTCCAGACCAGAATGCAGTTGTCGCAGCCGAAGTGATAGTAATACCACGTTCCTGCTCCTGTTCCATCCAGTCCATTGTTGCAGCACCATCGTGCACTTCACCGAGTTTATGACTTACACCTGTATAAAATAGGATACGCTCGGAAGTTGTTGTTTTACCCGCATCAATGTGAGCACTGATACCGATGTTACGATAGCGTGAAATAGGGGTTGTACGAGCCATTTTTATTTATTACCTTAATTGGTTTAAATTAAAATTCTTTATATGTATTAGGCTTCACCATAAATGATGAAGCCTCTCAAATAAACCGTTATGCGATTACCAACGGTAGTGAGCAAACGCTTTGTTTGCTTCAGCCATGCGGTGAACGTCTTCACGTTTCTTAACTGCTGCACCTTTGTTTTCAGATGCATCAGATAATTCGTTAGCTAAACGTAAAGCCATGGATTTATCACCACGTTTACGGGCTGCTTCAACGATCCAACGCATACCTAATGCGTTGCGACGAACCGGGCGAACTTCTACCGGTACTTGATAAGTAGAACCACCAACACGACGGGATTTAACCTCAACTGTTGGACGCACATTGTCTAACGCGGCTTCAAATGCTTCTAACGCTTCTTTACCGGTACGTTGAGATAAGGTTTCCAACGCTCCATAAACAATGGATTCTGCGATAGACTTTTTACCATCTACCATTAAAACATTAATAAATTTTGCAAGTAATTCTGAACCGAACTTCGGATCTGGAAGGATCTTGCGTTGCTCAACACTACGACGACGTGGCATTGCGAATTTCTCCGTATAATTTTATTCAGGATATCCAAAACTCATCTTTTTGTGATTTTATCAATCACACTTTGACTGGAGTTTATGGTTTAAATTGTTAATTTAGACGTTTGGCCTTACTTAACGGAGAACCATTAAGCTTTAGGACGTTTAACGCCGTATTTAGAACGACCTTGTTTACGATCTTTTACGCCAGCGCAGTCTAATGCGCCACGTACGGTGTGATAACGCACACCCGGTAAGTCTTTAACACGACCGCCACGGATAAGCACAACACTGTGCTCTTGAAGGTTGTGACCTTCACCGCCGATGTATGAGGTTACTTCGAAACCATTGGTTAAACGAATACGGCATACTTTACGTAATGCAGAGTTCGGTTTTTTAGGTGTAGTTGTGTATACACGGGTGCATACACCACGTTTCTGCGGGCAAGCCTCTAATGCAGGAACGTTACTTTTTACAACCTTTTTCACACGCGGTTTGCGTACTAGCTGGTTGATTGTTGCCATTAAAAAACTCCAGTTTAATAAAAATTCTAAAAGAATGTGTTTACTTAATCTATCCGCGCCATACTATGTATAGACGAATAGACCGTGAATTTTAATCGCCATAGCCATAACTGTCAAGAATTACGCGAGGTTTATTTAGTCTGATAAGAGTAAAAGGCAAAAAACACTCTAAAAACTGACCGCACTTTAGGCTTAAAAACAATATAGAAAATTGAGTCTGAACTGCTATTCCAACTCAAAAACAAAACCTTATTATTTGCATAGATGAACAAGAACCTAAGCTTCATCGTAGGAGTGAAAATTTTAGATAAAGAAGGAAAGTTAAAACCAATCTACAAAAGAACTTATCGCGAATTTATGATGATTCGACTACCGAAAAAACGACGTGGCTGAGGAGTATAAAGAAGCACTTTTACTTCGCCGTATTACATTCCAAACTGAGGTGTATAATGCTCGGTCAACTCTACTAAAAACGGTATTGAAATCGACCGCACTTTAGCCGGAATAAGTTCAACCAGATTACGTGCGTTTAAATCTAACTCCAATGCGTAGCAATTGGCAGTGCACTTTGTAAATAAATCAGGATATTTTACGGCAAGCAAGACTCCGTCCTGCCATAATAACACTGCATCTTGGGCGCTTGCATTAGTAAGGAGGAAAGTTAGCTCGTCATTGTTATAATCAGCTTGGGAGAAAGTATAGAGCATAGAATTTTTCTCAAAGAGCGGTTAAAAAGTCAAACATTTTTCCGCTTGAGCCACTTTTTCAAGTAGCAAAGTGCGGTCAGTTTTTTCGCAGAAAATGGCTAGATTCCGTTCAAACAAACCGAAGCGTTGCAGTGATTGGCTACACACATAACGATTTTTAATTTCGTATAAATCCAATAGTTTCACTGCGTTAACAAAATCACGTTGTAAAATCAATTCGGCATGCTGCTCTGCCGGTAGATTGAATACGCCATCATCAATAAAGAATACGGCAATTTCATTTTCATCGCAAAATGCAGTTGCTGCCAACAATGCGTCCAAACCCTCCCGACCGGCAGAGCTACCGTAAGGTGCTGTTCTGAAAACAAAGGCTAGTTTAATCATAATGTTATGACCCTATCGGCTTCTAACACTGCTTTACTAAACTCACCCAAACCGGCCAATATAAAACCTGTTGCAAGGTTAGTTTGCTCCGGTTCTCGAGCAGTTAGATGATCGACAACCCCTCGCCGTTGCGCGGCAGCAACACATAAATGTAGCGGAATTTGATAGGTTTGTGATAATTCCAACCAAGCTTGTTGCAAATTAAATTCGTCAGTAGCAGGATAAATTAAACTATTGCCATTACTCACGCCCTGCTGGAAAAAGAAAATTTGGCTAATTTGATGCTGTTGCTTTATTAATTCACAAGCTAGTTGATAAGCTAAAAATGCGCCTTGCGAACCATAAACCGGTTGCTTAACCGCGAGAACATAACGCATTTTATTCCAGATCCTGTTTAATTTGACGAATATATAAATATACCGTATGACGAGAAATATCAAGGCGATCAGCAACTAAATTAATTGCGTCTTTAATATCAAAAATACCTTTTTCAAATAACGACACGACTATTTGACGATTTTTATTGTTATTTGCCACTAACCGATCGGCATTTACTTCCTCAATAGTATGTTCTACCGTTTGCGAAACCAATTCTTCCACCGAGCTGGCAAAATTTACCGAAGACGTTTCCCCCATCGGGTTAGACGGCATTAAGGCTTGTATAAATTGCGATAACGGTACATCCAAGTTGATGTTTATACACAATAAACCGATAATTCGCTGATTTTTATTTCGAATAGCAATAGTCACCGATTTCATCAAACCGCCATTTTTTATACGGGTAAAATATGGCTTTGATACGCTGTCGGTTTTCATGTTATGTAACGATTTCAGCGCCAAATCAGTAAGTGGCGAACCTTTTTGCCGATTAGTATTATGTCCATTTGCAATACAAATTGCAGAGTGTTCCAAATCTTCCAAAGAATGCAACACAATTTCGCAGTGATCACCAATCAGCGCGCTGACCCCTTCTACCACTGCCCGATAGGAATTTAGAATAGCACGGTCTTCGTCAGCAAATGGATGTTCGTCACTTAACATTGTATTATTTCTCAATAATAAATAACCGCACTTTGGAACTTATTAACCGATTAAATTCGAATCAATCATCAAAGTGCGGCTGCTCAGTTTATTTTTTATCAGAGTTATTGTCTGAAGGGTTAACATCCAATACTTCCACATCAAAATGCAATGTTGCATTTGGTGGAATTTGTGCACCCGCCCCCTGTTCACCGTAGCCTAAGCTAGGCGGGATCACTAACTCGATTTTGCCGCCTTTTTTGACTAATTGTAAACCTTCCGTCCAACCGGCGATCACGCGATCCAACGGAAATTCTACCGGCTGACCACGTTCAACGGAACTGTCAAACACATCACCATTCGGCAGTTTACCTGTGTAGTGTACTTTTACCACATCAGATGCTTTAATTTCAGCACCTTCGCCCGCTTTCTCCACTCGGTATAATAGACCGGATTTTGTTTCTTTTACGCCGTCTTTTTTCTTAAATTCGGCAACGAACTTATCCCCTTCTTCTTTAGCCTTTTTAGCTTGCTCTGCGGCTTTTTCCTGACTTGCAACTTTCAATTTCTCATCCATTGCTTGCAAGGTTTTTCTGATTTCTTCGTTTTCATTAACATTTATTTTGCCGTCTAATACATCTTTGATACCGGCAAGGACACGTTGATTATCATAAGTAATCACGTCTTTCTGTGACTCAATAATGCTTTTGAGATCATTGGCAAATAATGCACCGACGGCATAAGAAGCATCATCAGTAAATTTTTTGTCTGCCGCTTGATCTGCAAAAACTGTCCCGGAATAGACCGCACTTAGTATTAAAGCGACTACCGATAATTTTTGAATTTTCATTTTTTAATATCCTTTCGTTATGATAAAACTAAAAGCAGAAAAATCTGCTATACTTTTCAGATGAATAGGTTAAAGTGAATTTCACAAATGCACAACTGTTATTTTGGAGTATTATGCAAAACCCACCTAATTTTGAACAATATTTAGCCGAATTAGAGATGAAAATAGCCTTTCAGGAAAAAACTATTGAAGAACTTAATCAAGCTCTGATTCAACAACAATTCAGCATAGACAAAATGCAAGTGCAATTACGTTATTTAGTTAATAAATTGAAAGATATACAGACTTCCAATATTGCTTCAGCTGCGGAAGAAACCCCGCCGCCGCATTATTAAGGCAGTAGCGATATAGGTTTAATATCTTTACTGACTACCGTGCCGTTATTTTTTACAATATAGAAGTGAGATTTATTGGAAAATTCCACTAGAAAAACCTCTTCTAAGTCAATATTTAAGGCTTTCATATGTTGCAAAAGCCAATCTTCATCCTTTCCTAATTGAGTTAATTCCTCTGGCAAAACCACACCATTTTGAACAAGTAAGTAGTTAAATGCCCCTTCCCCTTTTTTAATGACCGTCAATTCTCCATTTGCTTCAATCTGCGCAGATTCGACTTCTTCGAGAGAAAAAATATTCTTCGCACGCAACATCGACATAAACTGGATAAGATCAACTTTCAGTTTTTTATCGGTAACCCAATCTAGCTGCATTTTGCCTTCCACAATTACCGGAATCGGCACGCTCATTATGGCACGACGGGCAAACATAAACTTACTACTAATATAATTTAGGCAACTAATCAATAAAATTGCCGACACTAACATAATAAAATAGCGAAAAAATGAAATATCCGGATTGTAAATCATCCCACCGATAATACCGCCTATAATAAAATTGCCAATAAAATCAATCGGAGTTAGTTCACTAACCTGTGATTTATTCGATAGTTTTAAATAGATAATAATCACTACAAAACCGACTAGGATTTTGTTAAATGTATAAAGAATAGATAAGGTTTCGGTCATAGTATCCTCCATGGTATCTTCAAAAAAATTTCATCCAAATGCAACCGCACTTTACTTATTTCTTTGCCAAAATCGACTTTAAAAATCTTGCTGTATGCGAGTTTGGATCTTTTGCCACATCTTCAGGCGTGCCCGCTGCAATAATTTGTCCGCCACCACTACCACCTTCAGGGCCGAGATCTACAATCCAGTCGGCGGTTTTAATTACGTCTAAATTATGTTCGATTACAACTATCGTATTTCCTTGATCACGTAGTCGGTGCAACACTTCAAGTAATTGTTTGATATCGGCAAAGTGTAAACCGGTGGTCGGTTCGTCTAAAATATACAAGGTTTTCCCCGTATCGCGTTTAGATAATTCGGTAGCCAATTTCACCCGCTGCGCTTCGCCGCCCGACAAGGTAGTAGATGATTGTCCCAAACGAATATAAGATAAACCGACATCCATCAATGTTTGTAGCTTACGCGCCACCATAGGAACGGCATCAAAAAACTCGCGCGCCTCTTCTACTGTCATATCCAACACTTGATGAATAGTTTTACCTTTATAGCGAATTTCCAAGGTTTCACGATTGTAGCGTTTGCCTTTACATTGGTCACACGGCACATACACATCCGGCAGGAAGTGCATTTCTACTTTAATGACACCATCACCCTGACAGGCTTCACAACGCCCACCACGCACGTTAAAACTAAAACGTCCTACGTTATAACCACGAGCTCGCGCTTCAGGCACACCTGCAAACAATTCGCGAATCGGTGTGAACAATCCCGTATAGGTCGCCGGATTTGAACGCGGTGTCCGCCCAATAGGGCTCTGATCGATATCAATCACTTTATCGAAAAATTCCAATCCCTCAATGGATTGATAAGGTGCAAAAGCAATATTATCGGCTCGGTTCAACACGTTTTGCGCCAACGGGTAAAGGGTGTCGTTAATCAATGTAGATTTCCCCGATCCCGACACGCCAGTAATACAAGTGAACAAACCAACCGGAATTTCAAGGTTTACGCTTTTTAAATTGTTCCCCGTAGCGCCTTTGAGCTTGAGGCATTTTTTCTTATCAAGTGCGGTACGTTTTTTCGGAATTTTTATTTCTTCCGCACCGGAGAGGAATTTGCCGGTTAGCGAATTCGGATTCGCCATAATTTCTTGCACTGAACCTTCTGCTACAATCTCTCCGCCATGTACACCGGCACCCGGTCCAATATCAATAATATGATCTGCCGCCCGAATGGCATCTTCATCATGTTCCACTACGATCACCGTATTTCCCAGATTACGCAGATGGATCAACGTGTTAAGTAATCGTTCATTATCCCGTTGGTGTAACCCGATGGAAGGTTCATCCAACACATACATCACACCAACTAAACCCGCACCGATTTGGCTTGCTAAACGAATACGCTGCGCTTCTCCACCGGAGAGCGTTTCTGCCGAACGAGACAAAGAAAGGTAATTTAGGCCGACATTTACCAAAAAAGATAAACGCTCTTTAATTTCTTTCAAAATCTTTTCTGCAATTTGTGCCTTTTGCCCAGCCAATGCCATTTTCTCAAAAAATGACAATGCTTCGCCGATACTCATTTCTGACACATCAGGCAAATTAGTTTGCCCTATATAGACATGGCGCGCCTCGGGGCGTAAACGCGATCCACAACAATCTGCACAAGGCCGAGTACTAATATATTTTGCCAATTCTTCACGCACCGCCATTGACTCGGTTTCTTTATAACGGCGTGCCATATTGTTCAAAATTCCTTCAAAAGAATGACGGCGCACTACTGTATCGCCACGATCATTCATATACTGAAACTCGATTTCTTCTTTATCCGAACCATGGAGAATAATTTGTTGGATTTTTTTCGGTAACGTTTCAAAAGGTGCTTCAATATCAAATTTATAATGTCTCGCTAATGACGTAAGCATCTGATAATAATAAAAATTACGTCTATCCCAACCTTTAACTGCCCCACCGGCAAGCGAAATACTTGGATTATGTACCACGCGTTTTTCATCAAAAAATTGTTGTACGCCCAAACCATCGCAGGTAGGGCACGCGCCGGCCGGATTATTAAAGGAAAACAAACGTGGCTCTAGCTCCGGTACGGAATAGCCACAATGCGGACAGGCAAAATTTGCCGAAAAAACCAGTTCTTCGGCTTTCGGGTTATCCATATCAGCAACTACTACCGTACCGCCCGATAGCTCCAATGCCGTTTCAAAAGACTCCGCCAACCTTGTAGCTAAATCTGACCGCACTTTGAAACGATCCACCACAACTTCAATTGTATGTTTTTTCTGTAATTCTAATTTAGGCGGGTCAGACAAATCACAAATATCACCATCAATTCGCGCACGAATATAACCTTGAGCTGCGATTTGTTCCAAAATCTTAACGTGCTCTCCCTTCCGTGCTTTTACTACAGGTGAAAGCAACATCATCTTGCTTCCTTCCGGTAAAGACAACACTTTATCCACCATTTGACTAATAGTTTGCGCTGCTAGTGGAATATTATGGTTGGGACAACGAGGCTCCCCAACTCGAGCAAACAATAAACGCAGGTAATCATGAATTTCAGTAACCGTTCCTACAGTAGAACGCGGGTTATGTGAGGTGGATTTTTGCTCAATAGAAATCGCCGGTGATAGCCCTTCGATGCTATCGACATCAGGCTTCTCCATTAATGAAAGAAACTGACGCGCATAAGCTGACAGCGATTCCACATAACGCCGCTGCCCTTCAGCATATAAAGTGTCGAACGCTAGCGAAGATTTTCCCGAACCGGACAAACCTGTGATGACAATTAACTTGTCGCGCGGAATACTAAGGCTAATATTTTTTAAATTATGGGTTCTTGCGCCCCGAATATCAATTTTATCCATACGGCATTTACTAAATTCAAAGATCAAAATTCGAAACATTATCGCATATTTAGAACTCTGTGAAAATATCCAGTAAAAATTTATAGATATTTTTCAGATTTTAAGGCAAAATAACCGAGATTTTTTTAGAAAAAATAATACAACAGAGGAACTTATGGCTGGAATAAATAAAGTGATTATTGTTGGTCGTTTAGGTAACGACCCTGAAATTCGTACTATGCCGAACGGTGAAGCGGTGGCCAATATTAGCGTTGCCACCAGCGAAACTTGGACGGACAAAAATACAGGCGAACGCCGTGAAACAACAGAATGGCATCGTATTGTTTTCTATCGCCGTCAAGCGGAAGTAGTCGGCGAGTATCTGCGTAAAGGTTCACAGGTTTATGTAGAAGGACGTTTAAGAACCCGCAAATGGCAAGATCAAAACGGCCAAGATCGCTATACAACCGAAATTCAAGGCGATGTGATGCAAATGCTTGACAGCCGCAATGCAGGCAACCAAGGCGGTGATTACGGCTATGCGCCACAATCCGCCCCGCAACAATATTCACAACAACCAAGTTATCAGTCCCAATCGACTCCACGCCAAGCAACAAAACCCGCTTCGGCACCTCAGCCCGAACCTGCGCTAGATTCGTTTGATGATGATATTCCGTTTTGAGGAACAGAGAATAAAAATGATAAAGGGTCTGATGTTATGTCAGCCCCTTTGTTTTTTGGGGGCATAAAGTCGGTGTATTTTAACGTAAAAGTGCGGTCATTGTTCTGTGCGTTTTTCTGCTCTAAATATTGCACATTCTGACCTTACTTTTTATCATGATAAGAAAATAGAGAATTTTAGGATGTAATTGCACAATCACCGGATATTACGACATTTCCAACGTAAGAGGGTTTTGTAAAGCATTTGCTCATTGATTAATCCTTAGAAAAATAGGCACAAACATGGACGTTTGCGCCATCGGGGGCAAAGAATAGTAGTACACAGTCTGTAGGGGGACTTAAAAGATTGAGAAAAATTATTCTGTCATTTAGAAAAGCTAAAGAATAGTACCCCAAGTAGAAATTTTGTTGACAACATTATAAGTTGACTTATAATAAGCACACCTATAGTTAGAGGAGAAGTTACAATGGAATTTAGTTTTAGTTTGAAAATCAAAGCTGCAAAAGAAGATGCATGGGAGTACTATGCAAATATTGAAAAATGGTATGATTGGGAAAAAGATTTAAAAAATATCACATTAAAAGGTAAATTTAAGACAGGTTCATATGGAACTATGGAACTTGAAGGAATGCCCCCTATGGAATATCAGCTTACTCTTGTAAAACCTTTTGAAGAATTTTGGGATAAAACAGAAACTCCGTTCGGAGATATTCTTTTCGGTCATCAAATAATTGATAATAATGACGGAAGCGTGAATATAAAACACACTGTGATTTTAGATAGTGAGGATGAGCAACATTTGGAATTTTTAAAACAAGTTTTTTCAGATGTTCCTCAGTCTATATTTATTCTAAAAAATCGTTTGGAAAAATAAGGTGATTGCTGTTTGTTTACATCAAAATATAAAGACAATTCAGAAAAATCAACAGGATT
>CAJPST010000056.1 GCA_905373425.1 uncultured Mesocricetibacter sp. | reverse complement strand
GGCTTCGCCAAAGAGTTTTATTGTTTGCCATTGACCCGGGCCGGTCGCCCATACCAAAACCTTCACATCAACGTTATTAAGGGCTCGCTCAATCAATAAGTCGCCAATACAAAAAGGGTATTGAGGATTTCCAAATTCATCTTTTTCCAACTGATCGCTTGGGCAACGTTTAAAAAACATCGACGGCTGAAAACCCCAAATGGCAATATCAATGGTTTGTTCAGCCTTGCTGATTCTTTCATATAATTCGGCAAACGCCACATCGCCATTAATCAATGTCTTGATTGTCGCCTGCTTTTGCGAATTTTTCTCATCACTTCTTAATAGTTCTGGTAAAAACCAATCCATTGCGGTAATACAGCGTTGCGTATTCCGGGTCGCATTAATGGTTGTGCCGGATTTGTTAGGCTCCAACATACATTATTCCTCTTTAGTTGATTTCCCACTTACCAGTTTGTCATAAGCTTTTGCATACCGAATACCTAAATCGTCATGTTGATACACATGAAACCCCCGAATCGCAATTTTATCCTTGTCGGTATCGTCTTCAAACGCATCGACGATAGACACAAAATAGGTTTTCCCATTGGGAAAGCGGATTTCGTATTCTTTGATTTTATTTTTTTTCTCGTCTTCCATTAACAAAATCAACACCCCGTCGTCATCGGTGACTCCGGTTCCCACCAGCGCGCCATCCACAAAAAGCTTATATGGCATTCCGCCATAACCGCCCTCTTCCGAATGTGCCGAGCGGGTCAGCTTAAAACGGATTTCACGATTACCTTCGCCCAAGGCGGTTTTGGTTTGGTCTAACACCGTGATGGTAGGAAAGCCCTCCACAATCACGCCGCCGCAACTGGTTTTATCGCCGATGCGGGCAATCGGTTTTTCTCCCAAAGACACGGTGGCTGTCCCCTGTAAAATCACGCCCTCATGGCCGGGGCAGCGTACTTTATCGCCTATTCGTGCGACCTTCTTGCCTCCAAACGTCATATTGGATGCGCCCTCGACAATTACCCCCACCGCACCGTTCGGATGTACGACCTTGCAGCCCACATGTGCCGGTAATCTACCTTTTGCCGAAATTGACCATTGCAAAATCTGTTGTGGCTTAAGCGCTTGCTCGTAAAGCGCTTGCTCATCAGGTTGGGATTGCGGCTGCTCCTCTTGATTACGCGTTTCATCAATCAACATAGTATCGGTTTCTCCGTTTATGGTTTCATTTTACTCATGAGAGGGATAACGATTAGTTTGAGCGCGACTTGATAAAAACGGCTAAAAAAACAACCGCACTTTGGTGTCGCCATCACCTTCATCATTGTTATCACCACCATTGTCGTCAACGGTTAAATGTTATGGGTTTCCTTGTCTTCTTTCTTTTTCTTAATGTCCACCCCATTATCCGGCAAATCCTGCTCCCGTTCCTGCCAGCCGATATGCTTACCGTCTAACCAGATACCACTGCTGTCCATTAATAGGGTAGACTGTCCAAAACGCAATAAAATCTTTTCATTATCCAAGGTGAGCGAAGTTTGTTTTCCCACCTCCAATTCAATGCGGTCATTGGCAAATTGAAACACCTCGTTAGCCCGAGTGGTACGCAATTGTTCAATGTTTTCGATTAAGTCCCCCGCTTTGATATTGGTGACATCATTACCCACCAAAATGTTTTTTATATGGTTACCGGTCAGAATATTACGAATATGATTTAACTGAATATTGCTGATGTCATTACCGGCCAATACGCTTTTAATGTCATTGCCGGTTTTAATCGTGGTGGTGCGACCGCGACCTATATTAACGGTTTGGCTTGAAATCACATCTATCGAGCGGTCGTTTTTGATGGTGTAGGTTTGGTCGTTTTCCACTACGGTGTCCATATTTTTTTCCGCGTGAAACGCCAGTAATTCATTACCCGGAGCATCTTCCATCAGCATGCTGTTATAGCCTTTGCCTTTATAGGTTTTAGAGCGAATATGCATTTGCGTGCGGGTTTGGGGGAGATTGCCCGGCGGCATATTCAGCGCATTATAAACCCGACCGGTAATAATCGGCTGGTCAGGGTCGGATTCTTGAAAGCTCACAATCACCTCCTGTCCGATACGCGGAATCGCTAACATACCCCAGCCTTGCCCTGCCCAAGGGTGGCTAACCCGAATCCAGCAAGAACTATGGTCGTTCATTTTCCCCAATCTGTCCCAGTGGAACTGCACCCGTACCCGTCCATATTCGTCACAATAGATTTCTTCATTCTCCGGCCCGACCACCACTGCGGTTTGTGTGCCGTGAATTTGCGGTTTCTGTGGCAAATTGGCACGATAAGATTGGTCAGGCGGAATAAATTCAAATTGATTAGTGAGGTAGGTGCCTTTTCCGCCGGCTTCCTGTTCGGCCGCCTGCGGCTGTTCTCCATGATGAATGATTTGGGTTAATTGCCATAGATCGTTTAAACGTTGATTCGGGTGGTTGAGTAGTTTAAAGTACCCGCCAACCTGCAACTGTGCAGAGTTGCTTTCACCGAAACCTAAATGTGCATCGCGTCGTAGCGCATCTAAACGGTAACGGGTAAAGGCTTCTCCATGCAAGGTGTCTTTATAACGGCCGGGGTAATCATAGTGTTCATAGATCTGACGCTGATAATCGCTGTCGGTGGCTTCACGAGAAAATTGTGCCGACCACCGTGGTTTTTTGAATGTATAGTCTTTGAGTGTGTTATGCGAGGTGCGGATTTGTTCGCTACAACGTAAACCGGTAATGGTGTTTTCTTGAAGTTGTGCGTTGCGATTCAGGTTATAAGTTAGGCTCACGCCGGTTTTATTTAGACGCCGAGCATCATCGCAGAAAATGACTTCGTCAAACCCATCGCCGCTTTGCCGGAAAAAGAAAAATATCCCTTCTTCCGCACATAGTCGTTGTAAAAATTGATAGTCAGTTTCACGGTATTGTACGCAAAATTCGCGCTCCGGATGCTTATCGGTAAAATCAAAAGTATAAGCCGGAACATGACCTTCTTTTAACAATGTGGTGAGAATGGTTTCAATATCCTGCTGTTGGAAAATTCGTGAATTACGACGTTGTGTCAATCGCCATAAGGCGGGTTGAATACAAATCCGATACGCAGTTTGATGAAATCCGGTATCGCCTTGCTCAAACGCCGTCGCCATTCCGGTTACCGTACGTATGCATTCACCATTTTGCCAAATAGAAAACTCTGCCAGGTTATCCAATACAGCACCGAAATTAACTGAAGGCTCGGGAGACATCAGTAACACATCCAATTCAAACAACTCGTTGTAACGCTCAACCAAATCAAAGCGGATGACGGAGAAAGTGTCAGCAGGTAACGTGCCGGCCTTTAAGGTAAATTGTAAACCAACGGGGGCGATGTTAAATAAATCAGCCACATTTTGAAGAGTTGGGTGGGAAATATGTGCCATGATATTTTCCTTAGGAAAGATTGATATTATGCAATTACCGTACTTTTTGAGAAAAGTGCGATATTACTATTGTATTAATATTTTGTTCATGTGCATTTGATATTTATCAAACTCACTATTGTTTTTTGAATTATTTGCTGTATTTTTCCGAGTTTTCGCGAAATTCCTCTAAGTTTTTTTCGTTTTCAAAGAAATAAGTTTTGCCGTCATGGTTGTATTTAAATTCGGTTTGTAGATTAGACAGTTTTTTTCCGCTTATAGGATCGGTTACCTCAATTTCTACAATGGTGCTGAATAGATTTAGGCCATCTTCCAAATTTTTTTTATGAATAATGACTTGGCTGTCGGTTTGTTGCCAGTCTTCTATCGGAACGGGGTTGCAGCCGCCGGGTTTGCCGATGGATGGAATAAACATTCGCACCCCGCAGCCGACGCAAATGACTTGGTCGTTTTCCATCACATAGCCTTGATCTCCGCATAATATGCAGGCATCGAAGACGGCTGCTAGGCTGAGACGATCAGGCAAGCGGTTGATGATGAAAAAACGTACCGCTTTGCCATCATCTGCAATCCAAACAAAACGGTGTAACTTGCCGTCTTTTACTTGTTCTATCGGAATTTGTATTTGATTTTGTTCATTTAATTTAACCGGAACAGCTTCTGACAGTTGTGGTGGTTGAGAAGCGATTTTGTCCCAATAAAGCTGACAGGAACAGAGTAATATGACACCGGCCACTCCGTAAGCTAAGGTGCGGAAAGAGGTGCGATAAAGTGCGGTTTTTTTACGTTTTTCAATACTGTGGTTTTCTGAGAGCATTGCTTGTTTATGTGTCGCGTGAATTTTTACGGTAAACAAAAGCAGCAATAACAATATAAATATACAACTGATGTAATTAAACCAATCGGTTAGAGCGGCAGATTTCGCCACAAAACTTAACCGCACTTTGGTGAGTTCGATAATTTGTAATTTCATCAGCGAAAGCAGAATTTCGCCTAACAAAGGAATGCATAACAGCAGTATGAGTAGGGCTGTTAGAGTATGACAAAGTGCGGTCGATTTTTTGACAGTTTTATATTGGCGTAACAAAATAACTAACCAAACGGCAGTAGAAATACAAAAAATTACGCCTAAGATGACGGCACTTGAATGCAACAGAAAGTCCGTATTGATAACATCAGTATTGGTGATTGCACTGATGTTTGGATCGCGCGCCCATTTCAATGCGGCGATGGCAATAAGGATAAATTGCCAGACTTGATTAAGTCTGATGGAATAGATGAATTGGCTGGCATAAAATAAAATTAGGCTGATTAAAGTGATGATATTTAACGTTAAGTTAATAACCTGCGTATTTGGCAGGTAGGCTGCTGCCAAAATACCCAAAATTAGGCCGCAAAAAGACAGACCGGCTAAAGATTTAAGATTTAGCCTTGGATACTGCGACCAAGCACCGGCAAGTAACAGCGTTGTCGGAAGTAGCGTTTGGAGTAAGAAAATAAAGAAATATGTCATAAAGTAAAATCAGTGGCGCGTACTTCGTGCACGCGCCTTAATCATTTTTTCAGTATTCGGATTATTTCAAACCGGTGAACTTAAATTCATAATGAACATCGAACGGTTTCCACCAGCGGCCAACTCCTGTTTCCGGATCGGTGTGGCGGTGCATACCCGCTTTGGAAGGCGGCTCAATGTGATAAGTTAATTTATAGTTACCTACCCCCATCAATTTTACATTCGCACCATAGTGAGGGCCGTCGGAGGCAACCATCGGCATAAATGTACCTTCCTGTTTCTGATTGGTGTCGGTGTTCACTAATGTATAATTAATAGTTAAGAAAGGAATCCACTCGCCTTCACCAAATCCGTTTTTATTGCCTTTAGTAGCGTGAATGTCGGCTTCAAGATGAATGTCTGAATCTTTTGCCGCTAAGCCCATGCCACGCGGTTCCATGTCAACCGGTTGCAAATAAACAGCTGCGATTTCCATTTCATTCATGGTTTGCGCTTCGCCGATTGGGTATTCTTTGAATGCCAACGCGGACGGAGCGGTAAGAATAGCCGTTAGTAAGGTTGTGGCTAATAATGTTTTTTTCATAGGATTTTCCTCTTTCTTGTGTTTAAAAATTTAATTTGATTTAATGACCGCACATTCACTGATTGAATTTTCGGTTTAATGGGCCTTAATTAGTGGTGGCATGATTTTTTCCCTGATATTTCATATATAACCATGCAAATACCGCTGCGATAAGTAAGACAATTTGCGGAGTTAGGGTTTCTACATAAGGATAAATGCCGAGCCACGAAATTTCAGGGAAACCGCTCAGTAAGGTCGGTTCAAACAGTTTACCTTCAATCAATTCCAACACGCTTTTACCCGCAAAGACGAATGCCATTAAGTACATGAAACTGCCGGTGAACATAAAAAACGGTTTAAGCGGCAATTTGACCACACTGTAACGCATAATAAAATAACAGACGACCAACGCGAGTACGCCAATGACAAAGCCTGCAAAAAGGTAGAAAAAACTGACCGCACTTTTAGCATCGCTAACCAGAGCATAATAAAACAGTACGGTTTCCGCTCCTTCGCGATAAACGGCAAGGAAGCTGGTAAGCCATAAACCGATCAACGAACCGGTAGTCAATGCAGTTGAGAGTTTACCTTCCAAATAACGTTTCCAGTTTTCCGCTTCTACTTTTGACAGCAACCAATAACTCATCATAAACAGCATGACTACTGCAAACATCATAGTAAAACCTTCCAGTAATTCGCGATTTTCTCCCGAATTGGCAGTAAAAACCAGCTGGAAAATTACGGCAGTGACAATGCTTGCCACTAACGCGACATAAACTGATTGACGAATAACCGGGAGCTTGTCCTGATGATTGTTTTTGATTAAATAGGTTACGATAGCGGCGACAATCAGCAAGGCTTCTAATCCTTCACGTAGAATTATTAGCAGGCTATAGATAAACATTTGCCAGTCACTTTGGCTTTCGCCTTGCAGCATGTTTGTCGCTTTTTGTAATTCCTGTGCCAAACCTTCGGTTTGCTGATGTAATTTATCACTGCTTTCATTAGCCTTCATCAATCCGACTAAACGTGTGAAATAACCTTCCAATCGAGATTTAAATTCTGCATCGCGCGAACCGATTTTATTTTCCATTCCACTGGCTTCAAATACATCGAAATAAGTGTCTTGTACAGCGAGTATCGCTTTTTTCGTCTCACCTGTTTGGTAAATTTGGATCGCTTGTTGTAAACGTTGGTTAATGTCGGTCACGATTTTGTTCCAATCTACATCCGGCTGATTTTTAACCACCGCTTGAGCTTCGCTTGAAGCGGTTTGTGAATCTCGAGTAGTTTGTAGTTGTGGCAGTTGTTCTTCAATGGTTTGTAGCAAAGTAGTGATTTGATAACCCATTGCATTGATTTGACCCGGCTGTTCGGAGAGCTTAATTAAGTCATAGAATTGTTGATTAATATCAGCAGAAATTGAAGCCGAGCGATTTTGGCGGATGGACATTTCCATCTCCGAATTTTTAAAGCCGTCATATTGTGCTTGTTGGATTAGTTTTTTCGCGTCGGTGAAAGCTTGATTTTGATAAGCCACAATTGCCTGTGCCAGCAGGTCATCAATAACTTTGAAACTTTGCTGCCAGTGTACCGCAATGTCTTGATTGTCATAAGTTGCATGTTGCCCTTCGGCATTAAGCTGATGACCATCTCCCAAGGCGGGAAGTACTTCTTGTAATTCTTTTTTTAAGGCATCAATTTTGCTTTGAACTTCAGCTTGCGGTCTACCTTCTCCGATCATTTTACGAATTTCGCCGAAAGTAGCTTCCATTTGATAGCTTTTTTGTGCTGAAAAATTAATACGAATCGGCCCTTCCAGATTTTCAAACACTTCAAAATATGCCATTTGAACTTCCGTACGCGCTTCATCAACGTTATTTTGCTGATATAGCGTTGCGGTTTTATCCAGGCGATTTTCGATGTCTTCTACCCAAGCTTGATAATTATTTTGAGCGTAAGCCGTAGTGGCCAAGAATATAAAAAAAAGGCAGTGAAGCCAACGGTAGCAACATGCAAGATTCATAAATCACCTGATAACACAAATAAAATCAATTCTCATACACAGGATAAATTATCCTCCAATTACCCTATAAAGCAAGTAAAAAATTGTGATTTTGTGAAGTAGCTCAAGAGACTTTTATTGAAGAGCCAGTAAAATAATCTGCTCCGGTTCAATATGTATCCAAACCGATTGAGAAACGGCGATATTTTGCTCTTTTGTAACGGTAGTACAAAATTCTAATTCTTCCTCAGTGCTCTTATTTGCTTCTTTTTCTGCACGTAATGTCACTTCTTTTATATTGCCGTTATCTAAAACCGAAGTGATTTGTGCCGGGAAATAGTTCTGCTGTTCATGCTTTAGTTTATCGAAATGTACGTCGGTATTTTGTGGCAGAATTTTAATCCAAGGCGCTTTTATCATTGCCATCACCTCTTTGCCTAAAACAAGCTGTAAACGTACCGCACTTTTTTTGGTAATCAGTGCATATAAAGGCTTAGGCAAAGCGGGGATTTCTATTTCGATCAAACAATTAATCTGTTTATCAAATATATGCTTCACCTTGCCGAATAATTGATTGCGGGCACTGCTTTGTGGAGAGAAACGTGCAGTGGCGGAAAGTAAGCTATTTAACGGAATACTTTCGTCGTGTAGGATTTGGAATGCTTTTTCTTGAGTTTGTTCCAATAAATCATAGAGTTGCAAGAGACGTTCGGCATAGGGGGTAAGTTGCGTTCCGCCACCGTGCTTACCACCGGTGTTGCGGGTTAATAAGGGTTTGGGACTGATGTCGTGCATGGCTTGTAAGTGATCCCAGGCACTTTTGTAGCTCACGTTGGCATTTTTTGCAGCTTGATTAATCGAACCGCATTCGTGAATTTCTTTTAGTAAACGAATCCGTTTTGGGTCAACAAATAATTGTTGTTGTAATTTTATGCTTAGTAGAATTTCACTATCCAGAATGGATTTATCCGCCATATTTTTCTCCAGTCACATATTTTTTAATATTTTAAAATAAAAGCGTATTTTTATATAGCTTTTGTTTTTCTTTCGCTATATAATTGTTTTTATAATGAAAAATGATTAATTAAAGAATAATCTCAACTAAGTAACTAATAAGGATAATGTTTATGAAAAAATTAGCATTAATTATAGGGATAGCACTTGGCATTTCTCAGCCGGTTGCTGCTAAAGTCACTGTTTTTGCCGCCGCCTCAATGACAAACGCGTTACAGCAAATTGCGGATGAATATAAAAAAGTGAATCCGCAAGAGGAAGTCATATTTTCTTTTGCTTCCTCTTCCGTGCTTGCTCGTCAAATTAGCACGGGTGCTCCTGCTGATATATTTGTGTCGGCAGACCAGAAATGGATGGATTTTGTGCAGGAGAAAAAGGCAATTGAGGAATCAAGCCGTACAGTATTAGTCGGTAATAACCTTGTGATGATTGCGCCAAAAAGTAGCCAAATTGATAAAGTTGACCTGACTGACTCTAAATGGCAAAGTTTGCTAAACGGCAATTTTTTAGCTGTGGGCGATCCTGAACATGTGCCTGTAGGAATTTATGCCAAGGCGGCCTTTACCCATTTGGGGCAGTGGCAGGCACTAGAGAATAAGCTGGCACGAACCGATAACGTACGTTCAGCGTTGGCATTGGTGGAACGTGCTGAGGCTCCTTTAGGTGTGGTATATGCGACTGATGCTAAAGTTGCTCGTGAAGTAAAAACTGTGGCAGTTTTTCCGCCTCAATCTCACCCACCGATTGAATATCCGGCAGCAATCGTAAAAGATCACGATAACAAAGATACGCGGGCATTTTTTACCTATTTAAAATCCAATGAAGCGAAAAAAGTTTTTGCTGAAAACGGATTCGCAGTGGAAGAGTCTAAATAGTAATCAAAAAAATAACATATGTAATCTGTCATAAATTGGCAAAAAGATTTATCTGAATTTTGCTATTTGAAATAGTGCCTCTTTTGAGGCACTTTTTTCATCTTCTTTTATATTCTTAAAAGCCCCATACTTTTTATTGCCAAAGGGAGCAAAACTGGCTTAGAATCTGTTCATATTTTAGATTTTTGGAATCTTGCTTATTCGGAGGCAAATTATGTCAAGACCATTAAATTTCATAATGATTTCCCCTCATTTTCCGACCAATTTTGAAACCTTTGCGGTCAGAATGCGTGAGCATGGGATTAATACTTTAGGAATTGCGGATGCTCCTTATGAACACTTAAGCGAAACCTTACGTCATTCGCTGACCGAGTATTATCGTGTTGATAATATGGAAGATTATGAACAAGTGTATCGAGCAGTGGCTTATTTTGCCCATAAATACGGACGTATCGATCGGATTGAATCACATAATGAGCATTGGTTGGAATTGGATGCCAAGTTGCGTACAGATTTCAATGTATTTGGTTATAAATCCGAAGATATGTTAGCAATCAAAACTAAAGCACAGATGAAGGAAATTTTCCGTAAAACCGGTTTGAAAGTTGCCAAAGGGCGCGTATTTAAGGACGATGACGATGCGCGTAATTTAGCGAAAGAATTAGGTTTTCCGGTTATCATCAAACCTAATTCCGGAGTGGGTGCAAGTGACACGCATAAGGTTAAATCAATTTTAGAGTTGGAAGATTTCTTCGGATATAAAAACTCCCATGTAGAATATATTATGGAAGAATTTATCGATGGTGATATTGTTACTTTCGACGGTTTAACCGATCACGATGGCAACATAGTATTCTATGCGGGCTTGGAGTATTCCGAAGCTGTGTTGGATACAGTTGAGAAAGACGGCGATATGTTCTACTACGTTCCGCGTGATATTTCGCCTCAATTAATTGAACTTGGTAAACAATGCGTAAAAGCCTTTAACGTAAAAGAGCGGTTCTTTCATTTCGAGTTTTTCAGGGTAAAAGCCACCGGTGAATTTTTACCGTTGGAGATTAATTGTCGTCCACCGGGTGGATTAACTATTGATATGTGGAATTTTGCCAACGATTTCGATGTGTTTAGAGAATATGCCAATATAGTCATGCACAATAAATTTTATAGCAACATTACTCACCCGTGGAATGTGGTGTACATTTCGCGTAAAGCCAATCAACATTATGCTAATTCGATTGATGATGTGTGTAACAAATTTGCGGCCAATATTATCAGCGTACAGACCGTACCGGGTATTTTTGCTAAAATTATGGGAGAACACGGCATTCTGGCACGTTCGGAAACCATAGAACAAATGCGTGAAATCGTACAGTTCGCACAGAAAAAATATTAATTGAATTAAGGGAAAAATTAATGCATTTTGAAAGTAGAAGCCACTGGAGTGGCGAATTAGGTCGTGAGATGTATTTCAATGTTTACGGGCATGCCGGTAAGCCGATTATTGTATTCCCGTCATCAGGCGGTAATCAAAATGAATATGGTAACTTTGGTATGATTGATGCTTGCCGTTCTTTTATTGAGCGTGGCTTAGTTAAATTTTACACACCTGACTCTTACGATAAGGAATCATGGCTCGCTACTTGGAAATCGGGACATGATATGGCACAGGCTCATAATGCGTATGACCGCTACATTATTCACGAATTTGTACCGTTGATTCGCCACGAATCCCAATGGGGAGGGGCTATGATTGCCACTGGATGTAGTATGGGGGCGTTCCATACAATTAACTTTGCTTTGCGTCACCCTGATTTATTTGATACGGCAATTGCTTTAAGCGGCGTGTACGATGCTCGTTTCTTTACCCATGAGTTCCATGGAAATCAGGCAGTTTATTTTAATTCACCGATTGATTACTTGTGGAATCAGCACGATGAGTGGTTTCTTGAGCGCTATCGTCAAAATCATTATATTATTGCCGTAGGACAAGGTGCGTGGGAAGAGCAGCATATTTCAGATACTGCTCGTTTACAGGAAGCTTTCAATGCCAAGGGTATTAATGCTTGGTTTGATTTCTGGGGACATGATGTAGAGCATGACTGGCCGGCTTGGCGTAGACAAATGCCATATTTTCTAGGAAAACTTGAAGAACATGGAATTATTTAAATCTAAGGGCGCATATGCGCCCTTTTTCGTTGTGTTTGTTTAATTTGATTTCGAAAACGTTGCCCCAAATGACCGCACTTAATTCCCTAAAGCCCGCATACTGTAACTATAGCAAACAAAATAGTTGGTAAAAGTATACGTTAAAACCTATAGCACAAGGCTTCAAACACAACTATTCAACCTATTTGAGGTAAGGTCATAAATATGACAACACACAATTATCTTCAACATTATAAACATCTTGACTACATAAGATAGAGTAAACACAAGAATTAATGTTAACATATCTTGGCTAACGATTTCC
>CAJPST010000055.1 GCA_905373425.1 uncultured Mesocricetibacter sp. | reverse complement strand
AGTCTATCTTTTTGAAATTGAAAACCAAAAAACACAACAAAAAGAAAGCTGGAAATTAAGTGCTGACAGAGCCATACTAACAAAAGATAATATGTTGTATTTAAAAGGAAATGTGATTGCCGAAACCCTGCTACCACAATCAAAATTACAACGTATAGAAACGGAAGATGCGAAGGTTAATCTGAATACACAAGATATCAGTTCCGATAGCACGGTGAAAATTAACGGCCAAAATTTTACCTCTACCGGTTTAAAATTAACGGGCAACTTACAGCAACAAATCGCAAATTTAAAAGAACAGGTAAAAACATACTATGAAATCAATAAATAATAAAATATTACTTGCCGCACTATTATGCGTTACTTCATTTTCAGCATTCGCTTTAAAAGATGATACTAAACAACCGATTAAAATTGTCTCCACTAACCAATCGTTAGATATGGAAAACAGCGTTGTAACCTTTACTGATAACGTCGTTATTACGCAAGGTTCTATTGTGATTAAAGCTGATAAAGTAATCATCACCCGACCACCTGAAAATTCAGGCAAAAAGGAAACAGTAGAGGCCTTAGGTAAACCCGTTACCTTTCATCAATTATTAGATGACGGTAAACCTATTGACGGGCGCGCCAATCGTGTACATTACGACTTGGGTACGGAATTTTTAACCTTAGCAGGCAATGCGGAATTAAAACAACTGGATAGTAAGATTACTAGTGAAAAAATCACTTATGATGTTAAAAAACAACAACTTAAAGCCGGAAGTGATGCAAAATCCCGTGTGCATACAGTGCTGATTCCAAATCAGCTGAATGAAAATAAAAAGAACCTTAAAAAATAGGACGACCGTTTTATGCCGATTCTTTATGCCGAACACCTTGCCAAAAGCTATAAAAGCCGAAAAGTAGTTTCCGATGTGAGTTTTACCGTAAAATCTAACGAAATTGTAGGATTACTCGGTCCAAACGGGGCAGGGAAAACCACGTCGTTTTATATGGTAGTCGGCCTGGTACGCCACGATGAAGGTTTGATTCGCATTGATGATGAAGACATCAGCCTACTACCGATGCATAACCGCGCACAAAAAGGCATTGGCTATTTACCACAGGAAGCCTCTATTTTTCGTCGCCTGAGTGTCTATGATAACCTTATGGCAGTATTAGAAATACGCAAAGATCTGAATAACATACAGCGACGAGCAAGAGCGGACGAATTAATTGACGAATTTAATATCGGACATATCCGTGATAATTTAGGACAATCTTTATCCGGTGGCGAACGCCGCCGCGTTGAAATTGCAAGAGCTTTGGCTGCAAACCCAAAGTTTATTCTGTTAGATGAACCTTTTGCCGGTGTCGATCCGATTTCGGTTATAGACATTAAGAAAATTATTACCGATTTACGTAATCGCGGTTTAGGTGTATTAATTACTGACCACAATGTGCGGGAAACCCTTGATGTATGCGAACGAGCTTATATTGTTAGTGCAGGTAAAATGATCGCATCCGGCACACCTACGGAAGTGATGAATAACGAACAAGTAAAACGTGTTTATTTGGGCGAGCAGTTTAAACTCTAATAAAGCAAGCAAAGCGCATGAAATTTACCCAACTATTGCAACCACAAAACATTCGTCAAGGCGTAATTTGCTCCAGCAAAAAACGCATGCTGGAAATGGTTGGTCGCATTATTACAGAACAGGCAGGCATTGAAGATCTTGATGATATTCAATGCTTTGAAAATTTATTCGCTCGTGAGAAATTAGGAAATACGGCGATTGGTAATGGTGTTGCTATGCCTCGCGCCCGCTTGCCTAAAGGCGATAAACCAATCGCTTTATTTTTACAACTAGAAACCCCTATTGATTACGATGCCCCTGACCACCGTGAAGTAGATTTGATTTTTGCTGTCATGATTCCTGAAGTTTTATGTGCGTCTTACAGTAAAATCCTCGCCGAACTTAGTGAGAAACTAACCGAAAAATCACTGTGTAAGCGACTTCGTATGGCGAAAAGTGCGGTCGAAATTTGGCAGATTTTTGAATATGCCGATAACCATTCGGAACTTATAGAACAACCCCCAGCCTGAGGAAAATTATGGAACTTATCATTATCAGCGGTCGCTCCGGCGCGGGGAAATCCGTCGCACTACGAACTCTGGAAGACATCGGCTACTACTGTGTGGATAATCTTCCCATCGATTTATTACCCCAATTATCCGATATTTTGTCTAAAACCCAGCCACTCGCGGCAATCAGCGTCGATATTCGCAACTTCCCTAATTCCTGTGCTTCGCTGGAAGAAATCCTACAACATGTTCCTAATTCGGCTAAAATCAAAACGATTTTCTTAGATACCGAACCCAGTGCCCTGATCCGCCGTTATAGCGATTCAAGACGAGTTCATCCGCTTTCACTAACGATGCCACATTTATCGCTAGAAGATGCCATTGATGCAGAACGCGACTACTTAGAACCGTTATTCCAACAGGCTAATATCATTATTGATACGACTAAACTATCTAATCATGATCTGTCGGAAAAATTACGTGGTTTCCTGCATGGCGATTCGGATAAAGATCTGAGAATTGTGTTTCAATCTTTCGGTTTTAAATATGGAATTCCACTAGATGCGGATTATGTTTTTGATGTACGTTTCTTACCGAACCCTCATTGGGATCCTAGCTTACGCCCTATGACAGGGTTGGATGAACCTGTGATTGATTTTCTTAACGGCTATTCGGAAGTACATAACTTCGTCTATTTAACTCGCAATTACATTGAGACCTGGTTGCCAATGTTAGAAAAAAATAACCGTAGCTATCTGACAATTTCTATCGGCTGTACCGGCGGTAAACATCGTTCAGTGTATATCACGGAACAGTTGGGTAATTATTTTAAAGCCAAAGGAAAAAATGTTAGCATTCAGCATAACTCGCTAATGCACCATCAAAAATAAAACATCACAAATTAAAAAGTGCGATCAAAACTTTTCTTATTTTTTGACCGCACTTTTTTCTTTATCTCTTTGTTACATGGCTTGCCAATTAAGCATTATCACCGATTAGCACTGACTCCAACGCAATTTCAATCATTTCATTAAATGTCAATTGACGTTCTTCTGCGCTAGTTTGTTCGCCTGTGCGAATATGGTCGGAAACCGTACAGATTGTTAAGGCCTTCGCGCCGTATTCTGCCGCAACCCCATAAATACCGGCCGCCTCCATTTCTACACCTAGGATACCGTATTTTTCCATCACATCGAACATCTCTACATCAGATGTATAGAACAAATCTGCAGAGAACAGGTTACCAACGCGCACGTTTACACCTTTATTTTTCGCTGCCTGCACTGCTGCCTGTATCATCTCAAAATTGGCAATAGCAGCAAAATCATTATCGCGGAAACGAATTCGGTTTACTTTAGAATCAGTACAAGCGGCCATTCCAATTACCACATCGCGCAATTTAACATCAGTACACACCGCTCCGCATGAGCCGATACGAATGATCTTTTTCACGCCGTAGTCGGTGATCAGTTCTTTTGCATAAATAGAACAGGATGGAATCCCCATACCATGCCCCATTACAGAAATTTTGCGTCCTTTATAAGTTCCGGTAAAACCTAGCATATTACGCACGTTAGTAACTTCTTGTGGATCTTGTAAAAAGGTATTAGCAATGTATTTGGCACGTAGCGGATCGCCCGGCATTAACACAACATCAGCAAATGCACCGTCAACAGCATTGATATGTGGAGTCATAATATTTTCCTCTTAGTTGTTAAATTTGATACTTATTGTTGCATAATCCATCGGTGATAAACCGAAATAAAAAACCGTGTTAAATCAGACCGCACTTTAAATGCAAGCCTGTTTAACCAAGAGTATTCTAAACTAATGCCACACCACTTAAGCCGATAAACAAGCCCGCAATGGTTGCACTCAGGAAATTCGCCAATGAACCGGCAATAACCGCCTTGAGTCCCAAACGAGCGATATCACCACGACGATTCGGTGCAAGTCCGCCCAAGCCACCAATCAAAATAGCAATGGAACTGAAGTTAGCAAAACCACATAATGCAAAAGTGATAATCGCTTTGGTTTTATCTGCTAATTGCATCGGTGCATCCGGGGTCAAATAAAGCGCGAACTCCTTATAACCAACAAATTCGTTAATCGCTAATTTTGTACCAATCATCTGTCCTGCAACACCGGCCTCACCCCAAGGCACACCAAGAACCCATGCCAACGGTCTGAATACCCAACCGAAAATCATTCCAAGGGAAAGATCAGGCATACCAATCCAGCCTCCAATACCGCCTAACATACCGTTTATTAATGCAATTAAGGCAACAAAGGCAATCAACATCGCACCAACGTTCAACGCCAGTTGCATACCTGATGATGCGCCTGCCGCTGCTGCATCAAGAACGTTGGACGGTTTTTCCATCTCTACTTTTTCAATATCGTCATTGAATGTTTCCGTTTGCGGATACAAAATTTTGGCGAATAATAAACCTGCCGGCGCAGCCATAAAAGAAGCTGCAATTAAATAAGTCAACGGCACGCCCATTCCCGCATAACCGGCCATAACGGAACCTGCAATAGAAGCCAAACCGCCACACATAATAGCGAACAGTTCGGATTCAGTCATTTTGCTAATATAAGGTTTAACAATTAAAGGAGCTTCAGTTTGACCTACGAAAATATTTGCCGCTGCCGACATAGATTCCGCCTGAGAAGTCCCTAACATTCGCTGTAATGCGCCACCAATAATCTTGATTACCCATTGCATGATGCCAATATAATATAATAATGAGATTAATGCAGAGAAAAACACGATGGCCGGTAACACTCGCACTGCAAAAATAAAGCCTTCCCCGCCAAATACTTCAAAAACTTTATCGCCGGCCAAAGCACCGAAAAGGAATTTAATCCCCTCATTACCGTAGCTAATGACCTTACTTACACCGTTTGCCATTGCCAACAGCGCATCACGTCCAATTGGCACATACAAAATGAATGCACCGAGGGAAACCTGAATAGTTAACGCACCAAAGACCGTACGAAAATTGATTGCTTTACGATTATTGGAAAGCAAATAAGCTATCCCCAACAATACAACAATACCCAAAAGACTGATTAATGAACTCATAATAACCTCATATAAAAGAAAATCGCTCTAAGCTTACCTGTTTTTTAGTAAAAAATCTTGTTTAATGTAGTAAAAATTTGATTTATCGCAGGAAAATTCTTTTTTCTATTCATTTTGCTATATGTTGCCCCGCATGTTACCCCATTATGAGTATAAGTTCAAACCTAACTAGGCCATTTTCACTCCTTTTGAAATATCAGAATTGCCAAATTAGGTCTGAGCTTATGCAACAAAAATTCACAGTTTTACTTGCATAAACAAAAGCGCAAGTATATAAACCTGCGCTTCTATTTCTTAATCGAATTAACTCACCTTCATCCCCGCCGTTGCATATGCATCAACGGATAATAATGCTAATACGGAATCATCGGCATTAGCAGCGGTAAGAATCATCCCTTCCGATACGCCGAATTTCATTTGGCGCGGAGCAAGGTTAGCAACCACGATCACAAAGCGTCCCTCCAGTTCTTCCGGCTTATCATAAGCAGCTCGGATACCGGAAAACACCTGGCGGGTTTCGAAACCGAGATCCAACAGAAATTTCAGCAATTTTTTACTTTCCGGTACGGCTTCGCACTTAATTACTTTTGCCACCCGTAAATCTAGCTTGGCAAAATCATCGATAGTGATTTGAGGCGCAACGGGCTCAAAATCTGTCGAAAGTGCGGTTGGTTTTTCGTCTGTTTTTTTCACCGCACTTTGTGCTTTCTGTTGACTCACCTGCGCATTCTCCGCTTTAGAAGCATTAATCATCGCTTCAATTTGTTTATTCTCTAAACGGGAGAATAAAGTTTTAAACGGTGCGATTTGATGACTTAACAACGGTTGTGCTAAATTTGCCCAAGTTAATTCCGCTTGCAGGAAAGCTTCTGAACGCTCCGCCAGTTTTGGTAACACAGGCTTCAAATAACCTATTAACATACGGAATAACTGGATTCCCATGGAACAAACCGCTTGTAATTCTGCTTCTCTGCCCTCTTCTTTGGCAATCACCCAAGGGGCTTTATCATCAATGTATTTGTTGGCCTTATCGGTTAAAGCCATAATTTCCCGAATAGCTTTACCAAATTCACGGTTTTCATAATATGTGGCGATTTTCTCCGATTGTGCGGCAAATTCATTAAACAGATGCTCATCTTCCAGTTTTTCCGCTAATTGTCCGGCAAACCGTTTCTGAATAAAACCGGCATTACGTGATGCAAGATTCACCAGTTTATTGACTAAATCGGAATTTACACGTTGCACAAAGTCTTCCAGATTTAAGTCTAGATCATCAATACGATTGCTCAATTTAGCCGCATAATAATAACGCAAGCACTCCGGATCCAAATGCTTCAAATAAGTTGCTGCCTGAATAAATGTGCCGCGCGACTTAGACATTTTTTCACCGTTTACCGTGACATAACCATGCACGAAAATATTGCTTGGTTTGCGGAAATCCGCCCCTTCCAACATCGCCGGCCAGAACAGACTATGGAAATACATAATATCTTTACCGATAAAATGATACAGCTCGGCGGAAGAATCCTTATTCCAAAAATCATCAAAATTCAGACCGCTCTTTTTACCACACAGGTTTTTAAACGATGCCATATAACCAATTGGCGCGTCCAACCAAACGTAGAAATATTTATCTTCAGTGTTCGGAATTTTAAAGCCGAAATAAGGCGCATCACGCGAAATATCCCATTGTTGCAAACCAGCTTCAAACCATTCCTGCATTTTATTCGCCACTTCTGTCTGTAACGCGCCGGAACGATTCCAAGTTTTCAACATAGCCTCAAAGCTCGGCAGATCAAAGAAAAAGTGTTCGCTATCTTTCATCACCGGTGTCGCACCGGAAACAGTTGAACGCGGATTAATCAATTCCGTCGTGCTGTAAGTTGCCGAACACACTTCACAGTTATCACCGTATTGATCGGGCGACTTACATTTCGGACAAGTGCCCTTGACGAAACGATCCGGCAGAAACATGCCTTTCTCCGGGTCATATAACTGAGAAATCGTGCGGGTTTTAATAAAACCGTTTTGTTTTAATCGATTATAAATTAGCTCTGAAAATTTGCGGTTTTCTTCGCTATGTGTGGAATGGTAATTATCGAAACTGATATTAAAACCGGTAAAATCCGCATAATGCTGCTGCTGCACTTCGTTAATCAGTTGTTCGGGCGTAATTCCAAGTTGATCGGCTTTCAGCATAATCGGCGTGCCATGCGCATCGTCGGCACAAACAAAATAAATTTCATTACCGCGCATACGTTGAAAACGCACCCAAATATCCGCCTGAATGTGTTCAAGCATATGGCCTAAATGAATTGGTCCATTGGCATACGGCAAAGCGCAGGTAACTAAAATTTTACGGGGAGAAACTGTCATTATTATTTTTACCTTAAATCTAAATTCGCAGAAGAAATTAACAGTTAATCTTACCCTATCGGCGGTATTTTTTCTACTTTAACCGTATTTTTACTTAACAGATTTATGTGTTCGTGGTTAAATGTCTGATGAATTTACTCTACTTTAGGATTAACAATGGCAATTTTATATTCTAATAATATCACTGACCAACAAAAAAACGATATTCAACAATTATTTCAACAGTTTAGTCATCCCACTTTACAAAAAGATTTAATCGCTTTAAATGCCGTCAAAAAAATCGAAAAAGGCGGGGAAACTTTACGCGTGGAACTCCAAATGCCTTTTGCTTGGAATACTGCATTTGAACAATTAAAATCGGCACTTTCCGAACCATTATTAAAAGTGGCAGACGCCAAAAACATTAAATGGCAGCTTAACTACCAAATCGCTACGTTAAAACGCGCCAATAGCCACCCTGCCGTAAAAGGCGTAAAAAATATCATTGCAGTGACGTCAGGTAAAGGCGGCGTGGGAAAATCCACTGTTACCGTCAACCTAGCGCTAGCATTACAAGCGCAAGGCGCGCGAGTCGGCATTCTGGATGCGGATATTTACGGCCCGTCCGTACCGCACATGCTCGGAGCGGCGGATCAACGCCCGACTTCGCCAGATAATAAACATATTTCGCCAATTATCGCTCACGGCTTAAATGCCAATTCTATTGGTTTCCTGATGGAAGCAGACAACGCGACTATCTGGCGTGGCCCAATGGCAAGTAGTGCGCTCAGTCAATTGTTAAATGAGACACTGTGGAATGAATTGGATTATTTAGTTATTGATATGCCCCCCGGTACAGGTGATATTCAGCTTACTCTTTCGCAACAAATTCCCGTAACCGGTGCGGTGGTTGTCACTACGCCACAGGACATTGCCTTAATTGATGCTATTAAAGGAGTCGCAATGTTTAACAAAGTTTCTGTACCGGTACTGGGCATTATTGAAAATATGTCAATGCACATTTGTAGTAACTGCGGCCATCATGAAACCATCTTCGGCATCGGTGGCGCACAGAAAATTGCAGAAAAATACGACGTACAGGTTTTAGGGCAACTACCGTTGCATATTCGGTTGCGTGAAGATCTAGATAACGGTACACCAACCGTTATCGCCGAACCAAACGGCGAAATCACTCAATTTTTCCTAAAACTGGCAGAAAAAGTTGCCGCCGAACTGTACTGGCAAGGCTCCGTCATTCCAGGTGAGATTATGTTCAGAGAAGTAAAATAATAAAAAGTGCGGTCGAATTTCCGCACGTTTTCCAAACATAAATATAGCCACAGAGTCTGTGGCTATATTTTTTTAGGCTTCAGTTAAACCAGTTTTCAGCTCATCATCTGTTAGCCAATCCGTAAAAATTTTACTGCTAGGATTTTTTGCGAATCAGCAAATACAATGTAATGCGCATTAACTTTTTAGCATCAGCTACTCAGCTTTTGCTCTAACCGGTTCGGAATAAATATGGCTAACCGCACTGTTATGCCCTGCCGAACCTTTTCCATGGAAGTAGTAACGACTTTCTTTCCACTCGGTTATAGCAAAAGGCTGAGACACATTATCATCCGCTTTCGCCAGCGTCATTTCCGCTTTAGTGTGAACCACGGCAGAAACAGTTCCCAACCGTCCGGTAAAGTTAAAAGTGCGGTCAGTTTTTTCTGTGATTTCTTTCGTTCCCGTCACATCAGTATGCGGCTCGCATACCGATTGCGGTACAGACTCTGCCTGTAAGCGCTGTAACGATTCCTGCACTTTTTTCTCAACAGATTCATTTGCCGGCTGGGTGATAAAACCAAGTGGCAAGCTGTTCTCGCTTCCTCCAACAATGACCTCTGTTGCAGGCGTTACTTGTTTCGGTTGTTCCTGCTGTTCAAGCAATTCATCGACGGAAAGAAAATTGCCTGATTCCTTGGTTTTATTGAATTGGCTACTATCAATCCACACTTTACCACCAGCCAGTTCAGGCGAGGCAACTGCGGCAAATAACGGCATCGGTGGATCCTCACCATTATTACGACGGCGCTGATTACTTACTCGGAGATGGCGTGGCAAGCGGCGGCGACCTTCTTGTCTACGCTCACGATTATCTTGCTGATCGGCAACGACACTCTCTTTCTCTTCGTTAAAGAACTCGGTTTCGCTCGCTTCGTTGACCTGGTCTTGTTTCGCAACAGATATTTCTGCTGAAAAATCGACCGCACTTTCCGGCGAAACTGCTTCAGTTGTTACTGGCGATTCAACTAATTCGTCAGACACGCGCACTTGTTTACGCATATCGCGGCGTTGACGACGTTGTGGCGCTACAGTTTTTTCAGATACTGCACTCTCCACAAAACTTTCTTCAACGACATCATTACGGGCATTTTCATCCGTATTACGACGATTACGTTTACGTTCAGTGCGCTCGACGCTTCGCTCCGTATTACGTGATGAACGATTTTCGGCTTTGTCGGAGCGAGATTCATCTTTATTTCGCTCACTATCAGTACGCTCATTGCGGGAACGACGTGAATTGCGGCGGTCTTGATTACGAGAATTATTACGATTGCGGTTATTTACCGGTTTTTGTTTTTCCTTTGGTTCTTCCGCAAATAATGATTTGATTTTCTTAATAATACGTGCAAACAAAGATGGTTGATCTGATTGCTTATCCTTTGTCGGAGCCGGTTCGGAAATCGTCATCGATAATGCTGCACTTTCCAATACATCTTCAGTGGAAATTGCTGCCGTTTCAATGTTGCGCGAAATCAAGGATTCTTCCGGAATGAAAGTATCTTCTTGTTCTTCATGCAATTTGGCTAAATTATAGCTCAATACATTCAGTTCTTCTCCATCGCGCAAACGGAACACGCTGAAATGTGGTGTTTCCATCGCTTCATTCGGCACGACCAAGACATCTACATTATGTCGTTTTTCGATATTGTGTACAGCCTTACGCTTCTCATTCAATAAATAAGAAGCTATTTGAACCGGTACAATAGTATGAACCTGTTTAGTGTTCTCTTTTAAGGCTTCTTCTTCAATTAAGCGTAAAATTGACAGTGATAAACTCTCATTATCACGAATTTTCCCTGTTCCCTGACAACGCGGACAAATATGATGAGAAGACTCGCCTAGCGATGGGCTCAAACGTTGACGTGACATTTCAAGCAAGCCAAAACGAGAAATACGACTGATTTGAATGCGCGCACGATCTTGACGAACGGCATCACGAATACGGTTTTCCACTTCGCGCTGATGACGTACCGGCGTCATATCGATAAAGTCAATTACAATTAAACCACCCAAGTCGCGCAAACGTAACTGACGAGCAATTTCATCGGCTGCTTCTAAATTGGTATTTAATGCAGTTTCTTCAATATCTCCGCCTCGGGTTGAACGCGCAGAGTTAATGTCAATGGCAGTTAGCGCTTCTGTTACATCAATAACAATGGAACCACCCGACGGCAAGCGTACTTCGCGTTGAAAAGCGGATTCGATTTGCGATTCAATTTGATAATGACTAAACAGCGGCACTTCACCCTGATATAATTTTACGCGGCTGATAAAATCAGGACGCACCAGTTTGATATGAGCCTTAGCTTTTTCATAAACTTTTGGGTTATCAATCAGAATTTCGCCGATATCGCGACGCAAATAGTCACGAATCGCACGCACAATAACATCGCTTTCCTGATGAATCAAAAACGGCGCTGGGCGATCTTTAGAAGCCTGTTTTATCGCTTCCCAATGATGAAGCAACACTTTCAAGTCCCATTGTAGCTCTTCCGGTGATTTGCCCACACCTGCAGTACGCACGATTAACCCAACACCGTCCGGCACATCAAGTGAGCCCAATGCATCCTTTAATTCTAAACGCTCGTCACCTTCAATACGACGAGAAATTCCGCCTGCTCGCGGATTATTTGGCATAATCACCAAATAGCTACCGGCCAAAGATACAAAGGTAGTTAAAGCCGCACCTTTATTACCCCGCTCTTCTTTATTTACCTGAACGATAACTTCCTGTCCTTCCTTAACAATGTCTTTAATGTTAGGGCGGCCTTGATAAACATAATCCTCAGGGAAATATTCACGGGAGATTTCTTTTAACGGCAGGAAACCGTGACGTTCCGCACCGTAATCTACAAACGCAGCCTCGAGACTTTGCTCGACACGGGTGATCCGACCTTTGTAAATATTGGCTTTTTTTTGTTCGTGCCCCGGATTTTCAATATCTAGATCAAATAAACGTTGACCGTCAACTAATGCGACGCGCAACTCTTCTTTTTGAGTTGCATTGATTAACATTCTTTTCATTTAAATAATTTTCTCTATTTTTAATT
>CAJPST010000054.1 GCA_905373425.1 uncultured Mesocricetibacter sp. | reverse complement strand
ATTTACCATTATATTAATTCTTATTTTGGGATCATATATTTATCGTTTATTTGGTAAGCGTTTATATTCCATCACTCAAGCGTTAACTAAATTATCGCAAGGCGATAAAAATGCCAATGTTCCCCAACAGCAAAGACAAGATGAAATTGGTGATCTTGCTCGAGCTTTTCATATTTTTCAGCAAAATGTGTTAAAACTCGACCAAGCTGATGCATTATTAAAAGAAAAAAGCGCTTTATTGGAACAAACATTTCTGGCAATGCGTGATGGGTTGGCGATTTTTGATCGAGAGCATACACTAGTTTCTTGTAATAGCCGATTTGCTCAATTATTACAACAAACGGATAATCAATATTTAACATGGAAAATCGGCAATCTTGTAGCTTTTTTAGATAAAAACCAAGCGAAAGTGTATGGAACTAATCAGCCTCTAAATGAAAGCTTACTAACCGAAATCCGCACCGAACAAGAGCCATTGGAAATCGAATACGCCCACCTAATTTTAGAATGGCGGATTAGTTCGTTAAATGACGGAGGTTTAGTAGCATTTTTAATTGATCGTACGCAGCGGAAGAAATTGGAAACGGATTTAGCTCATAGTCAAAAAATGCGTTCCATCGGACACTTAACCGGTGGAATTGCCCATGACTTTAATAACTTTTTAGCTGTGATTATCGGTAATTTGGATCTCATTGAGCCCGATACTTTAAATGAAAAACAAGCAAAACGTTTACAACGGGCGCTTAAAGCGGCGGAAAATAGTGCGACTTTAACACAACGGTTATTGGCATATGCCAGAAAACAGCCTTTACATCCGGTAGCTTTGGATATCAATCAGTTATTATTAGATTTCACCGATCTAATGAAACATAGCCTACCGCCCAGCATAAAAGTGCGGTTAGATTTAGGCGAGAATTTACCTTATGTTTATATTGACAAAAATCAGCTCGAAACGGCGTTGGTGAATTTATTGGTAAACGCCAAGGATGCCTTGCAAGGTGAAGGCAATATTGTGATTCGAACCCGTCAAAAACTGGTACAACGCACTTATCAACAAGAACAAATGTTACAACTGTCGATTATTGACGATGGCTGCGGAATGGACGAGGCAACGCAAAAACGTATCTTCGAGCCGTTTTTCACCACCAAACAAAAAGGGAAGGGGAGCGGGCTGGGATTATCAATGGTGTATGGTTTTATTCGCCAATCAAAAGGGCGCGTTGTCGTAGAGTCTCAACCGCAAGTTGGTACCACCATTCATTTACAATTGCCACTTGCTATAAAAATGCCGCAAAAATCGACCGCACTTTATACGACGGAAAATCCGATCAATACGGCGTTCACTTTATTGCTAGTGGAAGATAAGGCCGATTTACGTGAAACATTAAGCGAGCAGCTTAAAGACATGGGTTATACCGTGACGGCAGTGGAAAGCGGTGAGCGAGCGACAGATTATTTGCAGTCCGGGCATACCGTAGATTATTTGCTGTCCGATATTGTCCTGACCGGGAAAATGGATGGAATAGATGTGGCGAAATATGTGAAAACCCACTTCCCACACACCAAAATTTTATTAATGACAGGGAATTTCGCAGAAAATGCGGAAAAATTAGGTAAATTTCCTGTATTAAACAAACCGTTTAAATTGGCAGAACTGGAACATGCATTACGGCAATTATAGATAAATAAAAAAGGCGGAAACTCCGCCTTATGGTGAATAATTATAAGCCGGGCGCTTTCCATAATGAAGTGGTCAGGCCTTTGTCGACAAGCTGTAACTGTTTAGCATACACATCAGCCCATTGCGTTTTATGTGCTTGGTATAACTTGTAATTATCCGGATTAGGTTGATGCTGGCGTTCAAATTTAACCAACTTTTTGCCTGCCTCAGTTAGGGACGGATAAATCCCAACACCTACACCGGCAGCAATTGCACAACCTAATGCGGTCGCTTCTTTCACCACGGGAATATTCACTATCAAGCCGGTGACATCAGCCAGAATTTGGCTCCATAGTTTTCCTTTTGAACCACCGCCGGCAAATACGATGGAAGTCAGTTTTACACCTCAAAATTGCTGTACCTGGTCTAAATTACACGAAGATACGATCGCCGCGTTTTCTTCCAGTGCGCGAAATAAGACCGCTTTATTACATTTTTCAGGATCAATGGAGAGATTGATAAACGAAGGGGCGGCGTGATACCAGGATTTAAAATGCATTGCATCGGAGAAAATCGGAATAACGTCATTTGCACCAACCGGAATACGTTCTGCCATTTGTTCTAATAGTGCATAGGCATCCGTTCCCAATCGTTCCGCCAAACGTTTTTCTTCTTCACAGAAGGCATCTCTAAACCATCGCATGGTCAAGCCGGTGAAGAAACTGATTGATTCCGCTTGTACTAAAGGTGGAATAACGTGAGGATTGATACGCACATTCATATCGGGATCTGTGATAGGTTCAGGTAAATTGACCACTTGTTGCCAGAACGTTCCGCCAATAACAGCAGCTTGTGACGGTTCGGTAATACCTAAACCGATACAACCCAATTGAACGTCACCACCACCGACTACTACCGGTGTTCCCGCTTTTAGCCCGGTCAATTCGGCCACTTCCTGTAGAACGGAACCTAAAATACTGCCTGTTTCTTTAACCGGAGTAAGAATTTCTGCATTTAAACCTGCCATATCCAATAATTCGGGAGACCATTGTCGAGTTTTTAAATCCAGCATTCCGGTGGTTCCTGCATTGGATGGTTCGACGGCAAGCTCACCACTCAACATAAAAGCTAACCAGTCACTGATCATCGAAATTGCTTTAGTCTGACGGTAAATATCGGAACGGTGATGAGCCAGCCACAATAAGCGAGGAACCGCGCTAAGTGCCAGGGTTTGCCCTGAAACGGCATAAAGTTTCTCTTCAAAGGTGTGGTGATACAGCTCTTTTAATTCTTTAACTTCTTCAACCGCTCTTGCATCGACGTTACCGCAAGCCCAAATAGGTGTTTTATTTTCGTCATACAACACGATGCCTTCACGCATTGAACAAGTGGAAATCGCAGCAATTTGATCGGCGGTAATTTGTGCTTTTTGCAAAGATTGATGGATACAATCGCAAGCCAGTTGCCAGTTATGAGGTAAATTAAATTCCATTGATCCCGGAATATCGGGATCGGATAAGTGTGTCCATTCTCGTTGAGCCGCAGCGATTTGGTTGCCTTCCAAATCAAAAATTACTGCGCGAACACTACCGGTTCCCGCATCCAATGCCATTAAATAGATCTGATTACTCATCGTTTGCTCCTTTTGCTAAGGAAGAAAACGGAGCTCTTATACTATAACCGGTTATTAAACCAGTTGGGCCAACATCATACGAGCTGTTTTTTCTTCCGTAACTAACGAATTGATATGTTTACCGTATAAAGCGCTTAGAATTGCTTCAACCTTATCTTCCCCGCCGGCAATTCCGATTACATTAGGGATTTTCTTGAGATTATCCAATGTCACACTGATCAACTCTTCATGTAATGGCATATCGGGCTGAAGCGAACCGTCTTTTTGCATGAAGTATCCCAAAATATCGCCGACAGCTCCCTGATTTCGAATAATTTGCTGTTTTTCTTCTGTAATATAGCCGGTGCGAAGTAATGTGGCTTGTCCTCTTTGGCGAGTGGCTCCGATACCGACAATTGCCACATTGGCACTGCAAGCCGCTAACATGATATCTCTGACGCACACTTCACGTTTAAATAATGTCGCCGCCTCAGCGGAAGAAGCCCTTAGCGGCGCAGGAATAATGCTGACGGAACAAGAACCGTCCAATTGGCCAATCCCTTTCATATATGGCCCGACACCACCGGATAACGTAATTAATTTAATATCGTTATGCGTAATAAATTCATTACAGTATTTGATGGTCTGCATAATGGTTTCGCCGAACCCAATTGCTAAAATTTGGTTGGGTTTTAACAACGACATTAACATTTGTGCCGCACCGATTCCTAATCGCTCGTTAGTTTCATGGCGCTCAAGTGCGGGTAAGATGCGAATATGTTTTAAATTAAAACGTTGTTGTAAGGCTTCTTCCAGTTCCAAACACCCTGTAAACCGTGAATTAATCTGAACCTTAATAATTCCTTGGCGGCGGCCTTTTTCTAATAAACGTGATATTTTCAATCTAGGTAGCTTTAATTTATCGCCGATTTCGCTCTGTGTCAGGTTATCGTGATAATAAAACCAAGCGATACGCGCCAACAGCTCTTCTTCACTGATAGTATGTAAGTTCTCGTTATATTCAAATTTAACATCGTTCATCGTTGTATATTCCTTGGCGCATTGAATGTATTATTCATCTGTTTTTTTAATTTATCAATTGTTCAGTTTTATTTTTTATAAAATTGTGAGGTTGATCGCATTTTAACAAAAAAATTTAAACTTATATTTGATTTTGTGATCAACTTCACAGAAATTTTTATATTTAAGCTATAGGATATGAAAAAATGAATCATTAAAATACATTTGTTCATTTCTAGGGTGAGGTGCAAGATGCAACCCGAAACATTCGAGAAAAAATGCCTGTTAGCTGCACATAATATTAGTAAATCATTCTCCGGCGTTGAAGTGCTTAAGGATATTGATTTTTCCTTATATGCCGGTGAAGTACACGCCTTGTTGGGCGGTAACGGTGCAGGCAAATCGACCTTGATGAAAATTATTGCGGGTATTCAACCTCAAGACAGTGGCGAATTGATCATTCATGGTAAAAAGCAAGGTGGTTTATCCCCAACTAAGGCGCATCAATTAGGAATTTATCTGGTTCCGCAAGAACCTTTGTTGTTTCCTAACTTAAGTGTCAAAGAGAATATTTTATTCGGCTTAGGCAAAACGGATAAAACGGAAGAAAAATTGACCGCACTTTTGCAGGAACTTCATTCTCACTTGAAACTAGATATGTTGGCAGGCTCCCTTGAGGTAGCTGATCAACAACTGGTAGAAATTATGCGTGGATTAATGCGTAATGCCTCAATTCTGATTTTAGATGAACCTACAGCCTCTCTAACTCCGGCAGAAACAGATAATTTCTTCAAGAAAGTCAATTCATTATTAAGTAAAGGCGTGGGTATTGTATTTATTTCTCATAAATTACCGGAAGTTTGGCAGATCTCGCATCGAATTAGTGTAATGCGCGACGGTTACATTGCGTTAAGCGGCGATACGCAAGCATTAAATCGTGATGAGATAATCGCTGCCATTACACCGAAAGCTAAAGGCACCCAGTTATCCGACACGCAAAAATTATGGTTGGAATTGCCCGGACATAATCGCATTAAATCAACGGATTCTCCGATTTTACAGGTAAAGAATTTAACCGGTGAGGGATTTAAAAACATTTCATTCGATATCTACCCGGGAGAAATTTTAGGGTTGGCTGGAGTAGTCGGTGCGGGACGTACTGAGCTTGCCGAAACTTTATATGGCTTGCGGGCTAAAAAGTGCGGTCAGATTTTATTTGATAATCGGGATATTGGCGACCTAAGCATCAAACAACGGTTGGAGGCTGGTATCGTATATCTACCGGAGGATCGTCAGGCTTCCGGGTTGTATTTAGATGCGCCGCTTACTTGGAATACCTGCGGTTTGACCTATAACAATATGGGGTTCTGGCTGAATACTGCTAAAGAAAGTGCCATTTTAGAGCGCTATCGTCGAGCTGTCGGTATTAAATTTAGTGATGAACAACAGACCGCCAGAACCTTATCGGGCGGTAATCAACAGAAGATATTGATTGCAAAATGCTTAGAAGCCGATCCGGCTTTATTAATAGTTGATGAGCCGACTCGTGGGGTGGATGTCGGCGCTCGAGCGGATATTTATCAATTGGTTAAAGGTATCGCGAAGCAAAATGTTGCGGTTTTGTTTATTTCGTCGGATCTGGAAGAGATTGAAAAAATGTCCGATCGGGTTTTGGTTATGCATGACGGAGAAATGGGACAAGTGTTAATCGGCGATAAAATCAATACGAATAATATTATGCAAATGGCTTTTGGCGGTTCGCCCGTATAGGAGGAAATGATGTGGAAGTTTATACAGGATAACCGTGAATTAACCATTGTTTTTGCTATCGGCTTGCTCTTTATTTTGCTCGGAATATGGGGAAACAATGGTTTTCATTTGCAAACTCTCGCGATGATTTTTAATTCTGCGCAAATAGTCATATTACTGGCTATCGGCGCGAGTTTTGTTATTTTAACCCGTAATATTGATGTTTCAGTCGGATCAACGATGGGGCTGTGTGCGGTAATAGTCGGTAGCTTGCTCAATGCAGGGTGGGGATTATTCCCCGCGTTTGCCGTTACCCTCGGATGTGGTTTTTTAGCAGGGCTATTAAACGGCATATTAGTCACAACTTTACGTATTCCTGCTATCGTCGCGACCTTAGGCACTTTGGGGTTATATAAAGGCATTATGTTATTGATTACGGGAGGAAAATGGATTGAGGGTTTACCTCAAGAACTGAAGACATTATCCGAACCGCTTTTCTTAAGCATTTCTCCGATTGGTTGGTTACTGATTATCTTGATTCTGGCGACTTTCTTTTTCCTAACCAAAATGTCTGCCGGACGAAATTTTTATGCTGTCGGCGATAACTTACAAGGTGCGTTGCAATTAGGTGTGCACATAGATCAAGTTAGGATTGTTGCATTTGCCATCAACGGCATAATGACGGCGATTGCAGGCATAGTCTTTGCATCACAAATCGGTTTTGTGCCGAACTCCACCGGTAATGGTCTTGAAATGAAAGCCATAGCGGCTTGCGTATTGGGCGGAATCAGTTTATTGGGTGGTGCCGGGAACCTGATTGGAGCTGTGTTAGGAGCTTATTTTCTAATTCAAATAGACTCCATTTTGGTATTACTAAAAGTGCCTGCCTACTGGAATAACTTTGTGGCAGGAATAGTGTTGTTAGCGGTGTTGGTTTTCGATGGTCGAATCCGAGTAATGATCAATAACAATTTGAAATTACAGCGTTATGCCCGCTTTCTGAAGGATGAATAACGACAAGGAGAAAACAAAATGGCGATATTAAAAAAATACAGTTGGGAAGTCACCTTATTTTGCCTTGTTATTATTGAAATCTTAGGTTTCGGGATGATTAATCCGCGTATGCTGGATTTAAACGTATTACTTTATAGCACTAGCGATTTTATTTATATCGGCATGCTCGCCTTACCACTTACCATGATTATCGTTAGTGGCGGAATGGATATTTCTTTCGGTTCGACAGTAGGGTTATGCGCCATTTTATTGGGGGTATTGTTTAAAGCGGATATTCCTTTGGTACTGGCTATTCCGTTAACCTTTGTAGCAGGTGCTTTATGCGGATTAGTTAATGCCGGATTAATCTTATACACCAAAGTAAATCCGCTGGTTATTACTTTAGGCACTATGTATTTATTCGGCGGTGGCGCTTTATTATTGTCCGGTTTTGCCGGCGCGACCGGCTACGAAGGTATTGGCGGTTTCCCGGATTCATTGTTGGATTTTGCTAACCAAAGCGTCTTTGGTATTCCGACGCCTATTCTTTACTTTCTTTTTATGACCGCAGTTTTTTGGTTATTAATGCATCGTACTGTTATTGGCAGAAGTACTTTTTTAATCGGGCAAAGCGAGCGAACTTCCCGCTACAGTGCTGTTCCGATTAAGAAAACCCTTTTAATTATTTATTCTTCTATCGGTTTAATTGCGGCCTTTGTTGCTGTTTTATTGGTGTCTTATTTCGGTTCGGCCCGTTCCGATTTAGGCAGTTCGCTGTTAATGCCGGTTTTGACCGCCGTTGTGTTGGGGGGAGCCAATATTTATGGTGGTTCGGGTTCGATTATCGGGACGGCGATTGCAGCGTTATTAATTGGCTACTTGCAACAAGGGCTGCAAATGGTCGGTATTCCCAATGAAATTTCCAGTGCTTTATCGGGCGCATTACTTATCATCGTGTTAATCGGAAAATCTATCAGTTTGCATTATGATGCCGTTATGCAATGGGTTCGACGACACATTCATTCATAACTCAATTCAAGGAGACTTAACATGAAAACACAATTAAAAACGACCGCACTTGCTATTGCTCTCGGTTTGGCAACCGTGGCTTCCGCACAAGCGGCAGATCGTATTGCATTTATCCCTAAACTTGTCGGTGTCGGATTCTTCACTAGCGGCGGACAAGGAGCCACAGATATGGGCAAAACCTTGGGAGTGGATGTTACTTATGATGGTCCAACCGAACCGAGTGTGTCCAACCAAGTGCAGCTAATCAATAACTTCGTCAATCAAGGTTATAATGCGATTATTGTTTCCGCCGTTTCGCCGGACGGCTTATGCTCTACCTTACAACGTGCAATGAAACGTGGTGTAAAAGTACTCACATGGGACTCAGATACCAAGCCGGAATGTCGTAGTTACTACATTAATCAAGGCACTCCGATTCAACTAGGTTCTATGCTGGTGGAAATGGCATCAAGCCAAATCAGTAAACCGAAAGCCAAAGTAGCATTTTTCTACTCCAGTCCGACTGTAACCGACCAAAACCAATGGGTTGCAGCAGCAAAAGAAAAAATTGCCAAAGAACATCCTGAATGGGAAATCGTAACAACCCAATTTGGCTATAACGATGCTATTAAATCTCTACAAACCGCCGAAGGTATTTTGAAAGCTTATCCGGATTTGGATGCAATAATTGCTCCGGATGCCAATGCTCTTCCGGCAGCGGCACAAGCGGCAGAAAATTTAAAAGTGAAAGATGTGGTGATTGTTGGCTTTAGTACACCTAACGTTATGCGCCCTTATGTTAAACGTGGCACAGTGAAACAATTCGGTTTATGGGATGTTGTGCAACAAGGTAAAATTTCCGTTTCCGTGGCGAATGATTTATTAAAAGGTAAGGCGCTGAAAGTCGGAGATAAACTTGACGTGCAAGGTATAGGCACGGTTGAGGTTTCACCAAATAAAGTACAGGGTTATGATTACGAAGCGGAAGGTAACGGTATTATTTTGCTACCGGAACGTGTGGTATTTACTAAAGACAATATTGATAACTACAATTTCTAATTCATTACAGGAGAAGATAATGGCAGATTTAGATGACATCAGAGACGGTAAAGATTTCGGTTTGGATAGACCGCAAACCAACAAGGCCTTTTATCTGAAAGGAGCAGGTGCGTTAGACTGGGGGATGCAGTCCCGCTTGGCAAATATTTTTAATCCGAAAACCGGCAAAACCATTATGCTGGCATTTGACCACGGGTATTTTCAGGGACCGACCACCGGGTTGGAACGGATTGACCTGCATATTGCACCGTTATTTGAATACACTGATGTGTTAATGTGTACGCGCGGTATTTTACGTAGCGTTGTACCGTCGGATATTCGCAAGCCGGTCGCCTTGCGCGCATCAGGAGCAAACTCAATTTTAACCGAGCTTTCCAACGAAGCGGTAGCGGTTTCTATTGAAGACGCATTACGTCTGAACGTATCGGCAATGGCGGCGCAAGTGTACATCGGTTCACAATATGAGCATCAATCCATTAAAAATATCATTCAACTCATCGATCAGGGTACTCGCTACGGTATGCCGACCATGGCGGTAACCGGTGTGGGTAAAGATATGGCTCGCGATCAGCGTTATTTTTCACTAGCGACCCGTATTGCAGCGGAAATGGGCGCGCATATCATTAAAACCTATTACGTGGATAAAGGTTTTGAACGCGTAACTGCCGGTTGTCCGGTGCCGATTGTGATTGCCGGCGGGAAGAAACTACCGGAGCAGGAAGCGCTCGACATGTGCTATCGCGCCATTGATCAAGGTGCATTAGGTGTTGATATGGGACGCAATATTTTCCAATCTGAAGCACCGATCGCTATGCTTAAAGCGGTTAACGCCGTGGTGCATGGCGGAGAAACGGCGGAAAAAGCCTATCAGCTTTACCTGCATGAAAAAAATGCTTAATTTTTAACACCCTAAGCGGTAAGAAATACTTACCGCTCTTTTCATCGCTGGAGAATGAAGGAGTTAGTTATGTTTGCAATGTTGGTTGAAATTAATATTAAAGAAGGGAAAGAACAGGAGTTTCTGGAAGTGTTTGAGCGCAATCATGTAGGAACGCGTCAAGAACCCGGTAACCTACGATTTGACGTATTACGTGATCCCGACATTAGAACACGTTTCTATGCTTATGAAGTGTATGTTAATGAACAGGCGCTTGAAGCCCATCGCCAAACTCCGCATTATCACCGTTGTGTTGCTGAGCTGGAAGAGATTATGACCGGTTCCAGAAGTAAAAAAATCTTTGAATGGGTATTGCCGGAGAGCATTGGTGATGAAAAATGAAAAAGTGCGGTCAATTTCTGAGCTGAAATCACAACGGCTTAGTGTTGGCATTTTAGCTTCCCGTTGGATAGATTTTAAACAGACCTTAGAGATCTTAGCACAACATCAATTGCATCTTTTACATTTTGATATTGCTGATGGTCAGTTTTCGTCGCTGTTTACTGTAGGGGCGATCGGCGTAAAACAATTTTCCGCGCCCTTTATCAAAGACGTACACTTAATGGTCAAGAATCCGTTTTTGACGGCTCGTGAATGTGTTGAAGCAGGTGCCGATATTTTGACCTTACAAATTGAAAGCGATGAAGATCTAAATCCGATCTATGATTGGATTCGGCACCACTCACCCACAACATTATGTGGCATTAGCCTTTGCCCTAATACGGATTTAAATCTGATTTTTCCATATCTTGATAAAGTGGACGTTATTCAGATACTCACTCTAGATCCTAGAACGGGAATAAAAGCGGAACAAGCCGACCTTATTAAACGAATCAAACAATTGTTGGAGCAATTAGGGGAGCAGCGTCAACACAAAATTATTTCCGTTGACGGCTCAATGAACCTGAATTTAGCTAAACTGCTGGTACCACTCGATATTGATTGGATTGTTTCGGGTAGCGCGTTGTTTGCCGGTGAACAGCTCCATGACACATTGAGCCGGTGGACAACGGCGTTAGCTTAAATGTCCTCCGTTTTATCGGCGGCTTTTTAAGGGCTGAGCATCACTAAAAGTGCGGTTGAAAAATTCGGTATTTTTTAAGTTGAGAAAACAGGACAAAAATCGACCGCACTTGCAGTGGGTGACAGGTATTAAACCCTTATTGGTAGATGTTTTGGGGAGAAGCTGATGAATCGGATTAACCAGCCCGATTCATCAACTTATCAATACTTCGGTTCACCGATTGGTAATACCGTTCTGCCGTAGCTTTCATTAATCACTTCTGCAGCAGCAAGGTAGAATGCGCAAATTGCTGTAACCAAACCTAAATAGCCTCCCAACCCAAATTGACAATGCCGTGATTACCGGTTGCATCGCCAAGCGCAAGGGCATAGAAAGTCAGGGTTAAAAAGAAGAAAATGGCACGTAATGCTTTTGCTTTAGCTAAGGTTGCACAGAACATCATTAAGGTAAATGTTCCCCAGCAGGCTAAATAGCAAGCCACGAAAGTTGCCGGCGTTTCACCTTTAAAGAAAGCGGTAAACAGCGCCCAAGACCACCAGAACGCACCGTAACTGATGAATGCGGTAAATCCGAACGTGTTTCCTTTTTTGAATTCAAACATTCCGGCAATAATTTGTGCACTGCCACCAAAGCAAATGCCATTCCAAGCACTAAACCGATGCTTTTCGTATCAAAAATTCCCGCATTAATTAAGCAGAGTAGCCAAGTGGTTAATGCAAATCCGCATAAACCTAACGGGCCGGGATTTGATCTGCACCCCAAAACTTGGACACTTAATTTGAGGTGCAGATTATGTCTTACTCTTATCAATTTCGTTTGAAAATTATCAAACCGGTCACCGAGCAGGATTATGGTATCCGTGAGGTGGCTAAACT
>CAJPST010000053.1 GCA_905373425.1 uncultured Mesocricetibacter sp. | reverse complement strand
TGGACCAAAAATTTTTAAACCGGCTACACGAAACGCATCCACCACCCCAATCACAAGTGGCGCTTCTGGCCCCACAATCGTTAAACCAATGTGGTTATCTTGAGCAAATTTAACCAACGCAGGAATATCTGTTGCGGCGATATTCACGTTTTCAACCTTTTGTTCTAACGCTGTCCCCGCATTGCCCGGTGCAACGAAAATTTTATCTGCTAATGGAGATTGCGCCGCTTTCCAAGCCAGAGCGTGTTCACGACCGCCGTTTCCGATGATGAGGATGTTCATGTTGTAGTCCTTGTGTATGCTTAATTTAAAAAAGTGCGGCTATTTTTTACCTGTAATTCCCCCTCTTTTGTAAAGAGGGGGCGAGGGGGAGATTTAAACGATATTGAATTTAGTATGAGCTTGAAATCACTTCTGCCAAATCTCCCCTTCCCCTCTTTGCTAAAGAGGGGGATAGTTAGATAAATTAATGACGGAAATGCCGCATTCCGGTCAATACCATCACCATATTATGCTCATCTGCCGCATCAATCACTTCCTGATCGCGCATTGAGCCACCCGGATGAATCACACATTGAATGCCTACTTTCGCCGCGGCATCAATGCCATCACGGAATGGGAAGAAGGCATCGGATGCCATCACGCAATCAGCCACCTCCAAACCTTCATCTTGGGCTTTAATACCGGCGATTTTGGCCGAATATACGCGGCTCATTTGGCCTGCGCCAATGCCGATGGTTTGGTTATCTTTGGCGTAAACAATGGCATTCGATTTCACGAATTTCGCCACTTTCCAACAGAATAATAAATCTTTCAATTCTTGTTCGGTCGGTTGACGTTTGCTGACCACTTTTAAGTCATCCAAGCCCACCATGCCTAAATCCGCATCTTGCACCAACAAGCCGCCATTCACGCGTTTGAAATCTAAACGTTGGGTACGTGCTTGCCATTCTCCACATTCAAGCAAACGGACATTTTTCTTACGTTTCACCACTTCAACGGCTTCTGCAGACACTTTCGGTGCAATAATCACTTCCACAAATTGACGTTCTACAATTTCATTTGCCGTTTTTTCGTCTAATTCACGGTTAAAAGCAATGATGCCGCCAAAGGCTGAGGTTGGGTCTGTTTGATAGGCGCGATTGTAGGCTTCTAAAATGTCTTTGCCTAAGGCCACGCCGCACGGATTGGCGTGTTTCACAATCACGCAGGCCGGTTCATCAAATTCTTTTACACATTCAAGGGCTGCGTCGGTGTCAGCAATATTGTTGTAAGACAAGGCTTTCCCTTGTAATTGATTTGCCGTCGCCACGCTCGCTTCTTTTACATTGAGATCCACATAGAACGCGGCATTTTGATGGGCATTTTCTCCATAACGCATGGTTTGTTTACGCACGAAATTCAAATTTAAAGTCCGCGGGAATTGACCGCACTTCGCCTCCGCATCTTCTTCAGCGGCAACATGATAAGGTTTTACCAATTGTCCGAAATAATTGGCAATCATGGAATCGTATTGCGCGGTGTGTTCAAATGCTTTGATGGCAAGATCAAAACGGGTTTCAAGAGTTAAGCTGTTTTGATGTTGATCCATTTCTGCAAGAATGGCATCAAAATCCTGATTGTTCACGACAATCGCCACATCTTTATGGTTTTTCGCCGCAGAGCGCACCATCGTCGGGCCACCGATATCAATATTTTCCACGGCATCTTCTAACGTGCTGTTTGGCTTAGCCACGGTTGCGGCGAAAGGATATAAATTCACCACCACCATATCAATGCCTTCAATGCCGTGTTGCTGCATGATGGCATCGTCCGTGCCACGACGACCTAAAATCCCGCCGTGCACTTTTGGGTGTAAGGTTTTCACGCGACCATCCATCATTTCCGGAAAACCGGTGTAATCGGACACTTCGGTTACCGGCAAGCCGTTTTGTTCTAACAGTTTTGCCGTGCCACCGGTAGAAAGCAGTTTAACACCGCGTTTTACTAAGCCTTGAGCGAATTCTACAATACCGGATTTATCGGACACGCTAAGCAATGCTTGGCGAATGGAGCGAGTTGATTGCATGGGAAATTCCTTTGATAAATGAAAACGAAGAAATATTGGGAGGTTTAATTATAGCGCAAACGATTATTGTTATATAGCCGAAACAGAAGAATTCCATAAAGTGATCGGACTTTTGTATTATTTCTGAAAACAAAAAACCTCCTTAACGGAGGTTTGAAAAAGTTTTATTTATTTTCGTTTGTTATCTAATGCAAAAGCACCGCTACCGGCGGTAGCAAAATACAGAAATACCAGGGAATATAATGCTGCCAGTTCACCTTGATTAACGATTGGTAAAAGTATGTTAGCAAACGAAGCATGAATACCGAAATAAGCAAACGCCATTTGCCCACTTAATACAAAAGCGGCCGGGCGGGTAAATAAGCCTAAAATAATCAAAACACTACCGATCACTTCAATTAGTCCGCCGATACCATACATTGAAAGTAATGCGACGCTACCGTTACCACCGGTCATCGAAATCGGAAATTCAAAGAATTTAGCCGTGCCATGTAATAAAAACATATAACCGGCAATAATACGTACTAAACCGAGAACCTGCGGACTGAATTTTTCAAGCGATTTGAATGAGATCATATTGTTTTCCTTTAATTTAGTGATTTTGCACCTCAGCGCGAAAGGCAGTTATATTAATTCCTCTTAAACTATAAATAAATACTCTAAATAAAGAATAACTTTTTCCTTTTGGTTAATAATATAACCTCACTAAATCGGAAGACGTTGTAACCAAACTAGAAATTCATCAGCCGGCATAAACCCTGTCACACGTGAATTTTCAATTTCATTTCCTTGATTATTCAAGAAAATAATTGTTGGCAGCCCCATCACATTCAGTTTTTTCATTAACTCGCTATTATGATCGCTGTTTTTGGTCATATCCACTTGCAACAATAACACATCATTAAAAGCGTTTTGCACTCGCGTATCACTAAAAGTAGATTTTTCAAATTCTTTACAAGCAACGCACCAATCCGCATATAGATCCAGCATTGCGACCTTTTTCGGATTTTCCGCAAGTGCACTTTCTAATTCCGCATAAGTAGTAATCTGCTTAAATTTAGGGTGCGTTAAAACGGCTGAATTTTCGACCGAACTTTTTTCTGAATTATCGCTCCATACAGCATTTTGCAGGGGTTGCACACAAATCATCGCAACAATAATAAACATAACTCGCAGCACTTGCCCGATTCGGTTCTGTCCAACTGAAAGAGCCAACCAGACAAAAAATGCCGTGCCAAGTAACGACCATAAAACCGACTCCCAACTCGAAGGCAACACGCGAGATAATAAGAACACCGGTAACGCTAGCATAACGAATCCGAAACCGATTTTCACTTTTTCCATCCACGCGCCCGATTTTGGCAGAATCTTATTACCGAACAAGGTAATTAAAATCAACGGCAGCCCCATTCCAAGCGCTAATAAATAAAGCGTCAATGCCCCGGTGAACAAATCACCGCTCTGTGCCACATATAGCAACGCTCCGGAAAGTGGTGCAGAGGTACAGGGTGATGCGACTAAGCCTGCGATCATGCCCATAACAAAAACGCCACCAAATGCACCGCTTTGTTGATGTTGGCTGTAGTGGGTAAGTCGTGTCTGCCAAGACGACGGCAATTGTAGTGTAAACACTCCGAACATAGATAACGCCAATAGCACAAACAACACCGATAACCCAACCAACACATAAGGGCTCTGTAGCGCCACCTGAAACGGCAAACCGATGGCTGCGACAATTAAACCGAGCAAGGTATAAGTCAATGCCATACCCTGTACATACACCACGCTCAGCCAAAACGCACGAACGCTATTCGGGCGTTCATTCTGTCCGATTACAATTGCGGATAACAGCGGCAACATCGGCAATACACAAGGAGTAAATGCCAATCCTATACCAAGCAGAAAGAACCAAAATACAGCATATTTACTTTTCAGCAGGCTTTGCGCTAGCTTATCCTGTTCCGCAGAAGGGCTCGAAGATCCAAGTGCGGTCTGTTTTTCAGCCGGTTCTTCATTTAAAATAGCAGAATTTTTGACCGCACTTTTTCCTTCCGCTTGTTCGCCTTGTCCCTTTTTAGAGAGGGCGGAAATCTCAATGAGTTTACTTTCCGGAGGATAGCAAAACCCTTTGGTACACCCCTGATAGTTCACTTCTAGAGTTGGGTTAGCCGAGTACTCAGTGATAATGAGAGGGATACGTAACTGATCACGGTAAATCGCCACATTACCAAAAATTTCGTCGTTATATTCCTCCGCCGGCGGAAAATCCGGTTCTGCTATGGTCAAATTCTGCCCGTTAAATTTCAGTTCTTTTTTATACAGATAGTAACCATCCGCAATCTGCCAATGCAGTGTTACACCATCGTCTTGTTGCTCATAGGAAAACGCGAAGGCCTGCTCCGCTTTTAAAAATTGCGGTTGTTTATCAAATAAACCTGCCTGTGCCGCAAGCACAGTCAGCATTAAGGTAAAAAAAATAATCAGTTTTTTCATAGCTAAACAATATCAATCAAACTTTATCGCCAAATTTTAACATATTTGAAACAAAAAACTTGTCAAATTGTATCAATCTCTGTTGTTATCGACGATAAAATCAGAAGATTATGAATTTTCTACAAACCGTTGCCGTAGTTCATGCAACTGATCTCGAACGGCAGCAGCTTTTTCAAATTCCAGATCTTGCGCATATTTATACATTTGTTGCTCCAGTTTTTTGACCTGTTGTTGATATTCTTTAGGATTCTTCGGTACGTGATAAAGCGCGGTCGGTTCTGCGACAGTTTTTCCTCGCTGCTTGCCTTTCCCTTTATTCATCGAGCCCTGGCCAATATCAAGTAATTCGCCAACTTTTTTATTTAGCCCTTGCGGTACAATGCCGTGCTCTTCATTGTATTTCATCTGTTTTTCACGGCGACGATTGGTTTCGCTTATCGCTTTTTCCATTGATTTCGTTATACTGTCGGCATATAAAATTGCTTTGCCTTTTAGGTTACGCGCAGCGCGCCCGATAGTTTGAATCAATGATCGCTCCGAGCGCAGAAAACCTTCTTTATCGGCATCCAAGATCGCGACCAAAGATACTTCAGGAATATCCAACCCTTCGCGTAACAGGTTGATCCCGACCAACACGTCAAATTCACCCAAACGTAGATCTCGGATAATTTCCACTCGTTCCACCGTATCGATGTCCGAGTGCAGATAGCGCACGCGCACGCCGTGTTCTTCCAAATAATCGGTTAGATCTTCCGCCATTTTTTTAGTTAATGTAGTGACTAAAACGCGCTCATTTTTATCCGCTCTTTGCCGAGCTTCAGAAAGTAAATCGTCTACCTGCACAGAAACCGGGCGAATTTCAATTTCAGGATCAAGCAAGCCTGTCGGACGTACTACTTGATCAATAATTTCCGTTCCGGATTTTTCCAGTTCATAAGGCCCTGGTGTGGCGGAAACATAGATGGTTTGCGGTGCTAAACGCTCGAACTCTTCAAACCGCAATGGACGGTTATCCAAGGCGGACGGCAAGCGAAATCCATATTCTACTAACGTTTCCTTACGCGAACGATCACCACGATACATTCCGCCAATCTGGGGAACCGTCACATGCGATTCGTCAATGATCAATAACGCGTCGGACGGCATATAATCAAACAGAGTCGGAGGAGGTTCGCCTTCATTTCTACCTGATAAATAGCGTGAATAGTTTTCGATCCCAGAGCAATAACCCAGCTCGTTCATCATTTCAATGTCAAACTGTGTTCTCTGACTAAGCCGTTGTTCCTCTAACAATTTATTGTGATCTAATAATTGTTGGCGCCGAACTGCCAGTTCCGCTTTGATTTTTTCAATTGCGTCCAAAATTCGTTCACGCGGTGTAACATAGTGCGTTTTCGGATAGACGGTAAAACGAGGAACCGCCCCGAAATTCGCTCCTGTCAGCGGATCAAAAAGGTTGAGTCGCTCAATTTCATCATCAAACAACTCAATTCGTACTGCTTGATCATCCGATTCAGCAGGGAAAATATCAATAATTTCACCACGTACACGAAAAGTGCCACGTTGAAAGGCCTGATCATTACGGGTATATTGCAGCTCCGCCAATTGCGCTAAAATCTGACGCTGGTTGACAATCGCTCCTTGTTGCAAATGCAACATCATCTTTAAATAAGAATCAGGATCCCCCAAACCGTAAATAGCAGACACCGATGCCACTACAATAGTATCGCGTCTTTCCAGAAAAGATTTGGTCGCGGACAATCGCATTTGCTCAATTTGGTCGTTAATTGATGCGTCTTTTTCAATAAAGGTATCACTTGCCGGCACATAAGCTTCGGGCTGATAATAATCATAATAGGATACAAAGTACTCAACTGCATTTTCCGGAAAAAATTCTTTCATCTCCGCATACAATTGGGCAGCAAGGGTTTTATTCGGTGCCAGCACCATAGCCGGGCGATTGAGTTTGGCAATTACATTGGCAATAGTGAATGTTTTTCCTGACCCGGTTACACCGAGCAAAGTTTGATGAGCTAATCCGTCATTGAGATTTTCAGTGAGTTTTTCAATTGCCTGTGGTTGATCCCCCGAAGGTAAAAACTCCGAATGAAGTATAAAAGGCTTGCTGTTAATTTTTTGCGTCATTTCTTTCTATTAAGTTCCGTCAAAGTGCGGTCAATTTTAGCACAGTTTTTTAGCAAAATCCGAAGATAAAAATGCAGGTTTTACACAGAGTTCTGTTTGTCAAGATCCATCCGTCACAATTCTGACAAAAAAATTTAAAAATTTTACTGGAAATTTCATAACCCATTGATAAACAAAAGAATGTCATTTTACAACCAATTCAAAACAGAAAGCCGACAAAGCTAGTTCCGAACTGGTAATCGGCTATTTAAAGAAAAATAATTCACAGAGTTATCCACAGGTTTTGTGGATAGAAAAACGAGAACAAATCAAAAGAAAAGTGCGGTAGATTTTTTTAGCATTTTTTTGAAAATTACTGTTGACAACTACCGCATTGCCATTTATCATTCGCGTCCAATTACAGCGTTGTGTCTCTTAAACCATATTTTACAATTGCTGATATCAGTTTATTCCTCCTTAGTTCAGTCGGTAGAACAGCGGACTGTTAATCCGTAGGTCGCTGGTTCAAGTCCAGCAGGAGGAGCCAATTTCCTTTTGATTAGCTTTTATTTGTCTCCTTTTGTAAAAGCCTTAGTAATCAAAAGTTTTAGCCCGAACCTCCTCGGGCTTTTATTTTTTCTGCATTCTACACAACTCTAACTTATACATTATTTGCTTCTAACTCCTACACAATTAACATTCATTCGGTCACCATAATTATATCAGTAGACTTAGTGTAGGCATATTGTGCTAGCTAGAGATTGGTTTAATGAAACGCATTGTTTACAGATATTCTTTTGCAAAATACTTATTCCCTGCCCTAGCACTACTACTAACTTAAAAAAGTTAATTCTAAAAAATTAACCGGATGACATAACCTGTCAATACTTTCTATTAATATTGCTATTCATAATACTAAAGGTAAAAAATGGCTAAAAACTATTTTATTCAGTTGTTAAGTAAGGAGTTTATATGTCAAAACCATTCAAAGAACCTTATATCCAATACTGACCTAAATGTGATTGGATATCTGAAGTATTGATTACCGGTGATCTGCTGTTTGCAGTAAATTGTGCTGTATGCGAATCATCTTTAAAGCTTAAGCCTTTTTCTTCTCTGCCTTTATTAACACCTATAAAATTGAGACTTACCTTGTTGCAATTTACCCACTACTATTGACGAAATTTAGTACACAGCCATATTCGGCGATATAAAGTACGGTTAGAATTTCTCTTAATTTGTGGAAAGAGGAAAATAATAGAGAAGAGCAAAATTGGCAAATATTTTCTTTCGTTACATTCCGTAGTGTTTTTGTAAAAAGTTCACTCCAATTTTTTATGCTTTTTTCACATAATAAAACGCTCTTAATTCCAACCGCACTTTTTTGTTTTATAAACCTATTCGGTTAATACTTTATGTAAGCACTGTTCCAGTTCCGTTCTTTCGGTTTTATTCAGTGCTTTGCCTTGACGATTAGTGAGAATAAAAAAGTCTTCCGCACGAGCGCCAATAGTAGTAATTTTGGCGTTAAGTAAATTCAGGTTTAGCTTGCTGAAAACTTGGCTGACTTGAGCCAGTAAACCGGCTTTATCCAAGGCGAACAGTTCCAGTTCGGTTTGTTCTGTTTTGTTGAGATGTAAAAAGCGGATTTTGGTCGGTACTTGAAAATGTTGTAATTTTTTATCCGATATTGCCGAAAAAGTCGGAATTTTATCAGCCAGCAGAATCTGTGTCAGAACCTCTTCCAATAAACGACGGCGGTCAAATTTGAGCAGCTCGCCGTTTAATTCAGTAACAATAAAGCTGTCCAACGCATAGCCGTCTTGAGTGGTAATAATTTGTGCATCATGAATGCTGAGTTTTTTTGCACCGATGGTACATACCACTTTATGAAATAAATGTGGTTGATCTTTACAATAAACAAAGATCTCCGTGCCACCTTCTGAAAAACGATTACTAATTTTGACCAGTAAATCCGTGTTTGATTCGGTTAGCAATTCAGCGTGCCAAACCAGTTGACGCGGACTGTTGCGTAAGAAATATTCCTCCGGGCAACGTTCCCATAACTCGTTGATTTTATTTATATCCACCGATGCGGATTGAGCTTGTAAAATCGCCAATGCCTCATTACGGTTAGCTTGAATTTTCTCACTATTATCCAACAATGTTCCCATTCCCTGCCGAAATTGTTGCATAGTATATTGATACAACGTGGCTAACAAAGAACGTTTCCAACTATTCCATAAGGTTTCGTTGGTAGCACAGATATCTGCGACGGTTAAACATAATAGGCCGTCTAAGCGTACATGATTTTTCACTGCTTCGGCAAAATTCATCACCACTTCAGGATCATGAATATCCCGTCGTTGCGCCGTAACCGACATAAGCAAATGTTCTTCCACCAACCATGCCATGATTTCGGTTTCACGTCGGTTAAAACCATGCTGTTCGGCAAAAGAAAGCATATCAAGCATACCCAATTTGGCGTGATCACCGCCACGCCCTTTAGCAATATCATGAAATAATGCGGCAATATACAATAAAGTGCGGTCAAAAAAATGGCTGAAAATTTCAGTACAAATCGGGTGAGCTTCGACAGCTTCAGGAGACAAGAAACTTTCTAGTTTAAGCATCACGCGCAGTGTGTGTTCATCCACCGTATAAGTGTGAAACAAGTCAAACTGCATCAGGCCTTCGATCTCCTTCCATTGTGGCAAATATGCCGTCAGCACTCCATATTGGTGCATTGGAACAAATGCCCGTTTGATAGCCTGTGGTTGAGAAAATAAACGGATAAATTTTTCCCTTGCAATCGGCTGTTGGCTTAAAAAGCCCGCAGGTCGATTGAGCGATACCAACAATTTGCGCAATGTAGCAGAGTGGATCTCCGCCTGTGGCAGTGAGGTTAAGTGATGAAATAAATCTAAAATAGTATCGGGCTGTTCAATAAAGCAATGTTCATTTTTTAAGCAAATCGTCTGATTAATTAAAACAAAATTCTCATCTAATGCATTGGATTCCGATATGAGATCCTGTTGGAGAAAATGCTCGCGATAATGTTTAGAAAGAATATTGCTCAGCAGGGAAATGGTTTGCAACGCTTGGAAAAACGCTTTCATCATTTTTTCTACGCCTTGATTACCCTGCCCTTCGTAACCGAGTAATTCACTTACCTTTAGCTGCCGATCAAATAATAAGCGATTATCATAACGCTTTAAAATCAGATGTAATGCAAAGCGTACTTTGAATAGAAAATATTGGCTTTGATACAACTGCTCGTATTCTTCGGGATAAATAAAACCGGACTGCAAAATGTCCTGCAAAGTGACACTGTTTGAATGGCGCAACGCGATCCAATAGATTAAATGCAAATCGCGCAAACCACCTGGACTATATTTGATATCGGGTTCGAGGTTATACCCCGTGTTGTTATAACGTTGATAGCGTTCGTTTTTTTCCGTTATTTTGGCATTAAAAAATGCTTGTGCCGGCCAGAAGTCAGGTTGTTGTAAAAGTGCGGTCAATTTTTGGAACGTTTTTTGACAACCGCATAAATAACGGCTTTCCAGCAGGTTGGTGGCAATAGTGATGTCCTTTCGCCCTTCGTCCTCACACTGCGCTATACTGCGCACGCTATGCCCGACATCAAATCCGCAATCCCATAGAAACTGTACAAATTCGGCAATTTTTTGCTCGGATTCTACTGAAGCAGGTTGCTCGCTTAAAATCAGAAAATCCAAATCCGATAACGGAAACATTTCCTTTCGCCCATAACCGCCGACGGCGATTAGCGCCAATTCATTATGTTGTTCCAATCGGAAATGTTTCCATAAATCAATCAGCAAATCATCACAAAATGCGGTGCGATTAGCGATCAATTCATGCACATCATTTTGTGTAAAATGATCCCGCTCGAACTGTTTTAAATTTTCTCGCTGAATTTTGACCGCACTTTGGTTTACTTCGATTATAGGCTGATAAGGGAAAAGCATGGGAAACCTACCGGTTTATCATAATCCGTTGAATACGTCCTTCCTGCTCTTCTTCTGGGCGAATTGTCATTACCTCACAACCAGTGTCGGTAACGACGATTTGATGCTCATATTGCGCGGAATGGCTACGGTCCTTGGTTTTTACCGTCCAACCGTCACCCATTAGGCGAATTTCTTTCTTACCGGCGTTAATCATCGGCTCAATAGTAAACACCATTCCCTTTTGTAAAATAACGCCACCATCATCGGCGTAATAATGCAGAACTTGCGGTTCGCTGTGAAATTCAGTGCCAATGCCATGTCCGCAATATTCCCGCACAACGCTAAAGCCCTGTGCTTCCGTATATTTTTGCACGGCACGCCCGATTTCATTTAAGCGAATACCTGGTTTCACTGTACGCAGCCCTACATAAAGCGCTTCTTGTGCGGCTTCACATAGCTTTTTACTGCGAATATTGGTTTCACCGACAATATACATTTTAGAATTATCACCGAAATAACCGTCTTTGATAACAGTTACATCTATATTAAGAATATCTCCGTTTTTCAGTAACTTATCTTCGTTCGGAATACCGTGACAAACTACTTCGTTAAGTGAAATACAAGTGGCTTTAGGGTAACCATGATAATTTAAACAAGCAGGAATCACTTTTTGTACATTGACCATGTAATCATGACAAATTCGATCCAATTCACCCGTACTGACTCCTTCTTTAACATAGGGTTCAATCATTATTAATACATCTGCCGCTAATTTACAGGCTTCGCGTAATTTCACAATTTCATCTTCAGTTCTTAAAGGAATCGCCATTTTCATCTCTCTTCATCAAAAATTTGTCGCCGTATCATACCACTATTTAACTAGGCTTAAAATGTGAAATTTTCTTGTTGAATGAATGGAACAGTTAGCGGATAATAACCGATTATTTGTTACAGTAAATTAACATTGAATTCAATACGAGAGCAATTTATGAGTGATATTTCCGTGCCACTACATTTTACCGATGCAGCGGCAAATAAAGTTAAATCCTTAATTACCGATGAAGAAAACCCTGATTTAAAACTACGCGTATACATTACAGGTGGCGGTTGTAGCGGGTTTCAATACGGTTTTACCTTCGATGAAAAAGTTAACGACGGCGATCTAACAATAGAAAATTCGGGCGTGCAATTAGTTATCGATCCGATGAGTTTACAGTATTTAATCGGTGGCACAGTTGATTACACCGAAGGTTTGGAAGGTTCACGTTTTGTCGTTACTAATCCAAATGCCTCAACCACTTGCGGTTGCGGCTCGTCATTCAGTATCTAAATATAATCCCGTCCGATTTTAAATGGATTTTCAATTTACTTCCCGATTCGACGGCGTTACGGCAAAATGTTCAATGGAACACCAAGCGGTTGCCAACTGGTTTAATGCGGAAGTGCGGTAGAAATTAAGCTTGAATTTAACCGCACTTTCGGC